>JAHEAM010000166.1:3694-6510 GCA_024642765.1 Planctomycetaceae bacterium | reverse complement strand
ATCCTAAAATCTCCTGTTGGCGTGGAACTACTAGGGGAAATAAAGTTCCCTTATCGCAAATATAGTCGTCCTAACGGTGTTTTCAACCCCATTAATGACCGACTGTTTTTGTCGCCTCTCAGATTCATATATTCATTGGAACCGTTTTTCGGTCTTTTCACTCGGGAAGGATCCTGCTACTTTGCCTGCCGATCGAAAAATCACATCTAGGCCATTTGGTCAGAATTGAAAACGAGAGCAAAAATGTTCGGTATCTTTCCCAAACTTTCTTTATGTCGCCACATGACACTTTTTGTCGCTTTGATAGCGACGATTTTCATTTCCGTGCCTGAGGCCGCGGCTCAAAAGGGTGGGTTGCGCTTGCCCTTTGGAAGAAAGCCGAAAATCGAGCAAACGAATTTCGATTTGACGCAAAAGGCCGGTCCGTGGTTGATCATGTGCACTTCATTCGTTGGACAGGGAGCCGAGTTAAGAGCGAATCAAATCGCGCAAGAGGTACAAACAGAACTCAACGTCCCAGTCTATGTCTACAAACAGAATTTCGATTTTTCTAACAAATACCAAGGCATTTGGTACAGCTCACAAGAATGGTCAGAAGATGAAAACGGAAATAGAACTCCTGTTCGAAAACAAACCAAACTTGCAACAGAGTCACGATTTGAAGAGTATGCCGTGCTCGTCGGAGATTTTCCAAGCCTAGAAGACAGCAAGTGTCAAAAGACGCTCGAATCGATCAAGTATCTACCACTGGCATCAACCATTTTCACGGAAGAAGCTTCTGATGAACACAATATCAAAGAGTGGCGGGAGAGCATCAAAAATTTAAAAAAATCTGCGCGAAAAAAAGGCCCACTGGGCGCGGCTTTTGTGATTCCCAATCCAGTGATTCCCGAAGAGTATTTTGCTCAATCACAAGTTGATGACACGATTCTAGAGCTAAATCGAGGCAATGATTACAGTTTGTTGGATTGCCCCAAACAATACTCCGTTAGGGTAGCGACCTTCCGTGGTAGCATCACAATGGACCTTCAAGAAATCGAGCAAGAAGAAAACAAATTCAATCTCCTCAAACGGATTGGTAAGCCGATCAGTCAAAGTAAGTTGGCTGATTCGACTCGGAAATGCGGAGTTCTTTGTAAAGAATTGCGTAAGATGGGAGTTGAAGCCTATGCGTTCCACGATAGTACCGAGAGCTATGTCTGCGTTGGATCGTTTGATTGGGTGTCGCGAAAAAATAGCCTGGGTGAAATCGAGTTCAATGAAGATGTTCAAAAAACGATCTTGATGTTCAAGGGCTTTCAAGAGAACGTGCCAAACAGCTCAAGCGGTTTCACGGCCAAGTCATTGCCGGCACTTGCAAAGGAAAATATCGCATTCGATATACAACCCGTCCCGGTCGAAGTTCCTCGTGCGTCGCCATCACGTACAGCCCGCGGCGGAATTATGGGTAGCCAATTCAAGTAGTGAACTTCGCACTTTGCCAACTTTTAGCTTGCTCGTTTTACGATTCTAACAATCTTTCGATGGGTTGGCCTTCGCTGATTTTTAGGGGGCGGCCGATCGGTGTGATGAGTTCTTCTTCGAATGGGACTCCAAGGGCTTTGTACAGCGTCGCGTGTAGGTCCTGGACCGAGTGGGCGTCCTTGAGATTGGCGCAGCGATCTTTGGCGTCCTGTTTGGGTTCAGGATTTGTTTCGCCGATCACTCTCCCGCCCTTGATGCCTCCGCCGGCCAAGGCGATCGAAAAACCATGTGGCCAATGATCGCGGCCACCGAGTGGGTTCAGCCAGGGTGTCCGACCGAATTCGCCTCCGCAAACAACAAGAGTTGAATCGAGAAGATCTCGAGCTTTGAGTTCTGCAATCAACGCTGCAAAAGCTGGGTCAAGGATTTCGATTTGTTTGCCTTGGAGTTCGTGATTGTCGACATGCGTGTCCCAGCCCGGGAGCGTAACCTCCACACAGCGCACGCCTTTTTCGATCAAGCGAATTGCCGCCAAGCAACCGCGGCCAAAGGGTGTATCACCGAAACGTGACCGCTCGTTCCCTGGGACTTTGCTAACGTCGAAAGCGTCGAGTTGTTCTGAAGACATCATTTTGAGAGCCGACTCAAGGTTTGGCGTTCCAAAATGATGGTTGCTAACTGAAGGATGCTGATGACCGGCAGCAAAATTTGAATTGAGTGCCTCTAAGTACTGAAGTCGCGTTTTCATTCGGGAGTCAGATACGTTTGCTTGCAGGTCTGGCACAGGTTGCAATGGATCATTTATTCGAAACGCATCAAGGTGATCGCCTAAGTAGCCTCCGCGTGCAGGAAAGCTCCCAGGCAAGATTGAAATGTGCCTGGGTATATCAATTGTCCTTGTATCGGCCGCTAAAAACTGATGGCAAATCACGGCGCCAATCGCCGGATGAACGACGGTTGGATCGGGTCGGTAACCTGTTTTAATATTGTAAATCGCACGCTCATGGTCGCCCTCATCGCTCGTCATGGCGCGGACGAGAGAAATCGAATCCATCTGTTCAGCAACGTGTTGAAATCCGGATCCGATTTGGATTTCTTGAGCGCGCGTTTTGATTGCCTTCGAACCATGGGCAATTTCTTTGCCGGGGTGAGGATCGAAAGTTTCAAGTTGACTGGGTGCGCCCTCCATCCACAGCAAGATGATAGAACGCGCCAGAGTCGGTTCGCGTTCGGCTTGTCTCGCCAACGTGGTTGCGAGTGGCGTCAACCAACTTAGTCCACTTAATCCAGCCAATCGTAGCATCGAGCGGCGAGAAAGATGATCTCGGCCGCCGCAGCCGATAACAAGTGTC
>JAHEAM010000166.1:0-3684 GCA_024642765.1 Planctomycetaceae bacterium | reverse complement strand
CTGAATTCAGCACTGTTTAAGAGAGCCCAATAGAAGTCTTCAATCGCTTCACGCCGGTTGCTTTGCGCGGCCTTATCGATTTGCTCAGTGAAGAACTGGCTTTCATCATCGGATGGGTATCGCGACAGACAGGCTAAGTACATGACTTCGACAGCCCTGAGAGTGCTGGGGGAAACCGCCGCGAGCTTGGCGGGCGCCAAAAGGTTTTCTCCGATTCGCTTACGCAACATGTCACCATTTAACATTAACAATCGCTGCGTTACAGTTTCGCCGCGGCTAGTGAATTCCTCGACTCCGAAATCACCAAAGCGTTGCATGAATTGATTTTGTTGTCCAAACGTCGCGATGCGGCTCAAAACAAAATTAGTTGAATCCAGCGTCGTGAGTGAGGTAGCCTGCAACAAGCTGCCAGCCATTTGTTCGGGACGCAGGCGAATGTGCGGAAAGACGGCCCACGTTTGCTCGTGAGTTTGTGTTATGTCTAAATCGAGCCGACTTTCCATACGAAACACACGACTTGAAACTATAATCCGAATCGTACGTTGAATGTCGAAGTCGTGATCGATAAAGTCTTTCGCAAGTAGATCCAATTCGGTTGGTAGTTCTTTGCCCCAAGGAATATCATCGACTGGAGCGATAAGTGGTCGGCCAAAGACGATTGCCCAAATTCGATTGACCGTCACACGAGCAAAAGGCAAATTGTCTCTTGCGGTGACCCATTTTGCTAGGCGAGAACGCAACGGTCCCAGACCTGGAAGGAATTCGGCACCATAGGGGACCTTGGGCTCGATCACTTGCTCGGCATCGTTGCCCAGTAGTCGATACTCGTAAGCGTTGGTCACACGACTGTCTTGAACACCCGCCAAAGAAATTTGTGTATCGGCAAAGAACGCGGCCAGTTGGTGAAAATCGACTTGTTCGCCGCCTTTCAATGCGTTGGCCTCGCCGAGTTGCACTGATCCTAAAAAATCATCATGGCATTGCAGACAATCAATTCGCATCCCTAAAAGTGCGCGACTGGTTTTTGCTGCGAGCTTGATAGGGTCTGGCTGGGAATCATTATCGACGTTCGCCGTTACCGTATAAAAATTGACGCCTGGAGTATCGGTCCACAGTCCGTCGTCGGTCAACATTTCGCGAACGATTGCATCGTAAGGGCGATTTTCAGCGAATTGCTCGGAAAGCCATGAGACGAAACGATGGCGGCGGTAAAGAATAAAGGGACCATCTTCAATGCCAATAAATGCTCTTCCAAAGCGCTCAGCCAAATTATCGTGAGTGCGTCGATCGGACAATACTCGATCAAGCCACCAATTCAGACGATTCTCCTCGGCTATCTTCTCAAACGCACGCAGCTCCTCCAGGGAAGGAATCGTACCTGCGAGTCCCAAACTAATGCGTCTCGCGATCGAAAAATCGTTAGAGATTTGGGCAGGATTAATGTTTGCGTCGTGCCATTTCTTATCAAAGATAACGTCAAGTTGGTTAGCGACCAATTTGATGTTACTCAATTCTGTCGATGGCGTTCGTGGTGGGGTAGATATCCGCTGCCTGGCGAATAGTCCAGCAAAGACGCCCACGGCACCAAACAGCAAAACGCAAATCAAAAATAGGTTCTTACCTGTACGTTGCCAACTTGATGGATTTGCCACCGATCCGGATTTCGAAAAAACTTCGGACATGGAATTACTGCCTAAGTGAAAATCGAGTATCACCCTCACGACAATTGAGCTAGGTTGTTTTACTTCGTGGTGACAAACGTTTGTTTCGTGATTCTGTTAAAGCGAGAGATTATTCGCATATTCTAAACAAGTCGGTTGTTTTTTCGAAACATAATTCGAGTTCGGATGGTTTAGCCTGCTGTAGCAAGTTGAAGCAGGGTAGGGGGACGGAATGGCAATCGCGAACGTGGAGATAGAGCATCTCGAAACGCAGATGGCCACGGATTCTGTGATCGATGCAGAGTTTGTTTATCGAAGCTGGCCATTTCAATTGGCGGCCAGATTGCGAGCTGGAATAGATAATTTGGTCGGATACGGAACGCTTGCCCTAGCGATTGCGGTGGTCAGCAATATTCCTTTGTTGCAACTGGCTAGTTTTGGATTTTTGCTAGATGTGAGTGGTCGCGTCGCTCGGTCGGGCCGTTTGCGGGATGGATTCGCCGGAATAAAAGCCGCGGCCGTTGCTGGTCGAGGATTGCTGGGAACCGCAATATGCTTGGTGCCGTCATTATTGATTGGCCAGTATTGGTACGCCGCCTATTTGATTGATCCAACTAGCCCACAAACGAAGGCCCTGCGAATTGTCCAACTGAGTGTGGCCTTATTTACCTTCCTTCACATTGTGACGGCGTGGTTTTGCGGCGGAAGATTTCGGTATTTTGTTTGGCCATTGCTGGCACCCGTTACCCTTTCGATTTGGGTGATGCACAATGCAACTGCTTCGCGATGGGTGCATCCTTTGATTCGGGTTTTGTCGTATCCATTTTCGAAATCTTTGGCCGCTGAACTTCTGCATGTCCCTGATTTAAAGAATTGGTTTCTGCCAGCGATTGTCTGGGATCGGCTGCGCACGCGGCGGTTTTGGTCTGGGGCGGCTGATGGGCTGTGGAACTTCTTTGCTCAAATTCCAATGCTGCGATTGTTTGGGCTTGGGCTGATAGGATTTCTTGGTTCGTTTGTTTGGCTGCTGTTGCCGACCGTTTTGATGATTGCCGGCACAAGTCGCGCGACAGGCGGCGCCGCGTTATTGAGTATCGTCGGTGCACTCTTGTCGACGATTGTGTTTAGTTTCTTACTGCTGATGCAGACGGAATTCGCGGCGAGCGGAGATTGGCGAGATTTTTTTCGATTTCATTTAGTTTGGAGGCGACTGCGGAGTGCGCCGATTTGGCATGTAATTGCTGTTCTCCTAACGTTGGTATTAGCGTTGCCCCTTTTCCTGTTGAAGATTGAAGAGATACCTAACGAACTTAAGTGGTCGCTGAGTCTGGTGTTTGTATTAACGGGATGGTTAAGTCGCGTTATGTTGGGGTGGGCCAATGCTCGAGCGCGCAAGGCGCCCTCGGTGCGTCGCTGGTGGTGGGGTGTTCCGGTATCATCCTTGATTCTGCCACTATCATTTGCGTTTGTCATTATCCTGTTCTTCACGCGATACATTAGTTGGCATGGTGTTTGGAGCCTACTCGAAAACCCCGTGTTTTTGTTGCCTGCACCATTTTGGCTGTAAAGCGTATTTGATTCTGGCAAGAATCAAAATCACTCATCATCACCCCAGATGATCTCAAACCGACCGGATGAGTCGGCTGCGGCGCTGGCCATGCCTTCCGTATTGAATCTCATTGAGATTTCCCCCGTTTTTGACAGAGCGATGATGCCCCCGTCGCCCTTGTTTAAGGTGTTGTCTAGCACCTGTTTGACAGCTTCATCGACACTTCGATTGAGGTACTTCATTTGCGCCGAGATATCGTAGGCCACAGCGTTTCGAATGTACTGTTCGCCCGTGCCGGTACACGATACGCCGCAGGTTGCATTGTCAGCGTACGTGCCGGCGCCCACGATGGGACTGTCTCCGACACGACCAAATTTTTTATTAGACATTCCACCAGTGCTGGTCGCAGCAGCAATATTGCCATTGAAATCGAGTGCCACACATCCAACGGTTCCGAGGTAACTGCCTGTCATG
>JAHEAM010000641.1 GCA_024642765.1 Planctomycetaceae bacterium | reverse complement strand
CAACGGTGCCAGGACTCGATTCGCGGATTTTTGGCATGGCATGTTCCTGTTGGTCTGCGTGGCGTTTATTCCTATGTTTTTGCATCGCATTCCGATGGCGGCGTTGGCAGCGATGCTGATTTACACCGGATTTCGGTTGGCGCATCCGACAGAATTCTTCAACGTCTTGAAAATTGGTCGCGAACAACTCGTAATCTTTGTCGTAACGCTGGTTTCGGTTCTAGCGACAGACTTATTGATTGGGATTGCGATTGGAATTGCTACGAAGGTACTTATTCACATCGCTAACGGCGCCACGTTATATTCGTTGTTCAAACCCGCAATCGAAATGGTTGAAGACAATGGCGAAATGGTCAAGTTGAAAGCTTATCAATCCGCTGTGTTTAGCAACTGGATTCCAATTCGTAGACAAATTGAACGCGTCGGACTGTTTGAGCGAAAGAACGTTGAACTCGATTTGTCCGACACCGATTTGGTTGACCATAGCGTCATGGACAAGCTACATGAGATGGAATCTGATTTTGAACAACAGGGGCTTGAGTTTCATGTCGTCGGCCTGGACGCCCACCAATCTTTTACGGGGCACGCCCAGTCGGCACGCCGCAAAGGCGACTTGTTTGTGCATCGTTTGACGATCGTTACCGAAGCCGAAATAGAACAACTTGTTGAAAGCGATTTAGTTCGTCTCGGTGCCACGGGATATACCGCCATTCCATGTCATGGAGCTGGACGTCGTCAGTTTCAAGGCGAAGGGGATTCTTATGACCAAGTCCGTATCGAAGTCATCGCACCAAAATCTGTTTCTCCGGCGATGATCGCTTATTTGAAGACTGAACTGCAACCGAATCATCGATTGACATTTTGTATCGAGACAGTTCAAGTCGATCGGATTGATCCGTTTGTTTCTAAAAAAACTCTAATTCGAAAGCCGGTGGAGAATTACTAAAGCATTAGGAATTGCGAATTTGATAAATTGACGAGGCGGGCGGGATAGTAGCGGAGAATCTCGGCGACTAACCTGCCTTTTTGTATGGCCCGAATCTTGTTGAGTCGAGGTCTGTCTTGATACTCCTGGTCTGAAATTCGACCCTAACTATTTGTACGTCGTCGTTGATACTAAAACGGGCTAAGGAACCGGAATAAATTTCTAATCGGTTGTCCATCAATGTAGGTTTCTGAACTTCCGAAAAGACCGTAGCCATTGTGTGGTTCACCGGTTGCAATTTGACCTGCGAGCGCTGTCGAGTCAATATAGGATTGTGGCGCCCAACTCAAATCCGGTGGCGGCAGTTGGCCAGTATTCAAGCCGATCGCTGGTGGAATTGAAGCTGGTGGTGGCTCAATTTCAGTTACCGGCGCATTAAAACAGGTACATAGGCCATTAGAAGGAAACATGCTCCATGTCGAATTGCGCCAACGGTTGATCAACGCGCAACACGATGGTCGTGATGACAAACAACCAAAGAGTCTTTTTGGCTTTGTAATAGGGTTACTCGATGGGAAGTTGGGAGCAGTCGTCGGGGCTGTTGCGATCGGATAAGGGTAGATGTTGTCTGAGACGTTCGATGGATTGTTTTGAGCATTGTCGCTGCGCGTCGGCTGTTGTCCTAAACTCGATTGATTTTCAAGGACCGAGTTGCCTTGGCTGGCTGCAGGTGAATTTGACGAGCTTGCTACGCTGGCTTGCGACGGATTGTTAGCGGCGATGGTGCGTTCGATATAAGTAACAACCCCCTGCCCTGGGGAGGTTCGGCTGACGACTCGCCCACCGCTTTTTAATGGCGATGAGGCAAACATGTATTCCATCTGAGCCACACTCTGCTGCGCGACCACGATATTTGAAACAACCAACATTAACACATTGGATGCAACCAATGCAGTTACGCGGGTACGGGCGTTATTCCAAGTTGAATAAACAAAGCACTTCGCCATCGGAGTGTGTTACCTTTCGACTAGTTTTTTTCGAGAAACATCCTGCACTCCAGGGAAGGATTAACAAATTCGAGCAATTCGTTCTAGTCGAATTCGCAATTGACCAAAGGCCTGCGTTTCCTGCCTTGAGAGGTCACTTATCGAAAACGGAGGTTGGAGCGGCCCTTCAGGCTAACAAATCCGCAACTTTGATAGCAAAAAAATGCTTAGGAATAACGGTTGCAAAAACAA
>JAHEAM010000165.1 GCA_024642765.1 Planctomycetaceae bacterium | reverse complement strand
GGACGATCCGCAAAAGTAAAGTGATGCCGCAGGAAATACGCTTGAGCGTAATAGGGAGATCTGCCACAAGATTCGATTGAATTCTATGGGATACGGTAAAACGTGTCTAACGGTTCATTCATTCACAAAATGCAAATGCCGAATTTGACTCTTCTAAATCAGGGATCTTACACCGATTCAGCGTTATGAGCTCCGTCTCGCACTTTGGCGTCCGGATTGGCAACCACGATTTTCGCTCATTAGCCTAATGCTTCTGCCGAATAGGCACGGTGCATTTGGAAGGATCTGATGCTGGCATTGATCTGGGGCAATAATTGATTCCGAGATTGTTTGGCGGAATTCTCAAGTTCATCAATGATGGCCAGCAAAGACTTGATTTGCTCAGTAACGGTGGCCAAAGCGCTTTGGGTCTTTTCAGATCTTTTGGTTTCTTCGTCGAGAGCTGTGAATTCTTGATTGGCCTGCCGACCTCGTTCGTGCAGGGCGGCGAGTTGTTCAATGATCTCGCTCGCGACACTTTCGTTCCAATCAGAATTCTTAGCCTTGATTTTCAGCTCATTCAGTTGGTTGCGCGACACAAGATACTGCTGATTAAGATCTTGCATCGTCGCCAAAAATGTCTCGGTTTTGTTTTGGTTCATTTTTGCAATTCCTGAGCAATCAGATTGAGTTGAGCTTCGATTTCTTCAAATCCAGACTTCGATGTTTTCAATTGCTCGATGTGCTGCAACCAAAATTGAGATAATTCTTGATTGACACCACTCGCTTTTCGAGCCACTACATCGCGGTATTTTTTGGTGGCACGTTCCAAATCCCCCGACTGACGATGGGCGGAGGCCTGCATATAATCAAACCAAAGTTGGTCGAATTCATCACGTTTATCATTTTCGATTGTGTTGTAGTACTCAAGAGCTTTCGCTGCGTTTCCCGTCATGAACAGACTGTTCGCGACTTCAAATAGATCCACAGGATTCGCCAAAATGGCGGTCCCCGTCGGCAGCGATTCGGGTTGCGGCTCGTTAACTACCGGCGGTTCCAAGTTTTCAGTTACGCCAGGGAAATTCTGTGCGGCCGTCCGGCTATCCGTTGATTCTGCATCAATTGTTGGCGAATCTAACGACGCGCTATCGTTTGATTCCGGTGTTTCAGAATGCCCTTTTCGTTCTTGTTGTATTGTTAAATTCAACATCTCAAGGCGTTTGCGCACACTCTCCGTCCGCAATTGCCAGTCATCGCTGCTATGTTCGGCAGTTTCATCACTGGGCATTCTTGTCTTGATCGAATTCAGTTCTGGCGATCGATAGGGTTCTAAGAAATCTGGAGGCGAGGAGGACGAACTCGGAAGCGAAGTGCGTTGAGGAATACCGCCCAAATCTTGTTGGCGCTGCTCGAGATTGTGCAGCGTACGATCGGTCTTTTCAAGGGCGTCGATTAAAGCGGAGCGGCTTCGCTTTGAATCATCGATATGCTGTGTTGACTTCAGCGTGAGATGAGGAGTCTCGTTGGCGTCGACGAATTGCCCATGAGCGACGCCATTTATCCAAAACAAAATCGCGCAAATTACCATGCCCACTTTGTAAAAGCGGCTTGCAGTGCTATTTTTGAGTTTTTGTATTGGTTTGATCACAAACTTGTTTCGTTGTTTTGATTAAGCTAGGGGCATTGCTCGAAGGGTAAAATGCCTGCATAGCATAATGCTGCCGCATAGTGACGGTCCAGTTTGCGGTAGGCTTGGCCCATAATGTTCAAAGCTACCTTCTTTTCGTCGTCATTCAGTTTACGGTCCATGAGCTTCCTGCACGAATCCAAACAAAGTTGGGCATCATCTTCGTCCAAATGGATCTTGGCGCGCTCCAAAACTGCTAGAGTTGCTAGCGAGTCAACGTATTGATCCTCGACAATTGCCAGCACCTCGATTGCTGCCTGCGAGTCGCCGTATTCGTGTTCCAGGACCGCCAATTCAAATGCCAGCCTTCGCCGCCAATAGTTTTTGGTTGTTTTGGAAAGAGCTTGTTGAATTAGCTCGATGCAGTCTTGCTCAAGCCCCATTGTTTGAAACGCTTTGGCGGCAATATAGTCATCGACCACACTGGCATTGCCATCAAATTTCGATCGAGCCAATTCGATCAGCAAACGCTCTGTTTCGTTTCGCTTGTTAATTTCGGATTCAGTCACGATGAAACGCGAATAGGCGCCAATCAGACTGGCCAAATGCAACGATTGTGTTGTTTCAAATGCCGAGCGAGAATCAAAAAGTGCTTGGTTCGCAGAAACTGGTTCGTTCGACAATAGATAGGCTTGCGCTAATGCGATTGCCGATCGTTCCTTGACTCGATTATTGCCGCCAATTCGGGCACCTCGAGAACCGGCTGAGATTGCGGCTGCGAAGTCGCCTTCTTCGATCGAGATTTCGGCTATCAATCGGTAGGCGTTTGCCTGCAAGTCAAGATCGAGGCTCAAATCAACAGCGCGGAACAACAAAGCGATGGCGATTTCCGGCCGGCTCAGCCCGCGTTGGATTATTGCCAGATTGGTGCAAATTCGCGCCGCCAATTCGCCTTGAGATTCGGTTTGAAGCATCGACTCGAACAAAGCAACAGCTTGGTCAGGTTCGTTCATCAGCATATACACATTACCTTGGAATCCGCGCGCAAATGCCGCCCGATAATCGCCGGACCGAGTCAACGCGAAGTGATCCAAAACCCGATTTGCTGCCCTAAAATAGGCCATTGCAACCGCATCCTTGTCGAGTGAACTTAAGGCAAGCACGGTGACTCGTCCTCCGTCCCAATTCCAGGTAAGTCCCAACGGCAGCAAAATGGAGTCGAGAACATTGGCCAAACTCTTGCCGCGCAATTGCAACGCCTTGCTTCTACCGCGCAAAACCCCCGCGGCTTCAGGCGTGATTTCGAATGGCATGTCGCTCGCCGCCGCCAATTGTTGTAGCAACATCGTGAGCGATGTCACGTCCAACGAAACATCCAATGCAATGACATCCGGGTCGGCCAAGGGACGTTGGATAATCGCCACACCTGGAGCTAGGGGTGATGCCTGATTTGCATCTGGCAACATCTCAGTTGGATTGGCTGGAACATCGAGTTTGACTTGAGCAAAGACGTTGTCGTTTTGCGTCAACAACAACATTGTCGACTCCAAATCAAACGGCAGATCAACCATCCATGTATTTTGTAAAGAGCCGTCGTCGATTTGTCTGATCGAAGTTCCAAGGTTTATAAAATTTTTTGCCAAAAGCAGTTTCACTTCACCATCAACTTCATCCACACTCTCAAATGTTGCATCGCGCAGATAAAGATTTGACAACGCGGTGAGCGAGTCTTGGTGACTGCCCTGCGTTTCCCAAACACGTGCGAGTCCCGTTTGTGCGAGTAAGTTATAAACCTTGTTTTGTTGAAAGCGAGTCGCTTCCGAGAATGCCGTTTCGGCCTGTCCTGCAAAGCCCGCTTGTTCCAGTGCAATTCCGAGTCGCAATAAAACTTCCGGGCGATTGATCGTTGGGACTCGTTCAAGTAACCGGCGATAGCCCAAAGCGGCGTCACGAAATCCTCCCGCCAAGAGAATTCGATCGTTATCGTCGATTACTTTTTGTAATCGAGAAAGTTGTTCGTTTGAGGGCAGAATTTCAACTGTTTTGTTGACATTAGCTAGCTTTGTGGCAGTGGCTGTGTTGTCAAGTTCCGGTTTCGATTCTGGCCATGAAAGGACCATGCCAGCAATCACGCCGAAACAGAACAAGCTCGTGATCAGCCAAACTTCTGCTCGAAACATAATACTCTCGGGGTTTTTGATGCTACCAAGGTCGAATCGTTGGAATCGTAGCGATTATACGGCCGATAAAAACTATGTAATCGTCAAAACTTGCGCAGCTGTTGTATTCGCATCGGTAAAAAAAACGGCAGCCTTTAACAATTCAAGTGCAAGTCCACCAAAATGCCAACGATAACATTGGCGTGAAACACTTTCAGGAGAACCAACCATGAATATTAACTCACTTGGTCAACAACCCCCCATTCAGCCGAATCGAAACGATCAGGCGAAGCTGCCGTTGTCAGCAAATGGAAACGGTAGTAGCAAGGAAGAAGTTATTGTCATCAAAGGTGAAGTACCCGAGCTGCCTCGACTAACGTTGAAGGTTCTCGGAGACAAACTGAAAAGTGAATCTGGAATTCGTGAAGATATTGTGGCCGAGGCAAGAGCCAAAATGAATTCGGGCGAATACTTGAGTACGAAGAGTGCTGAAGACACCGCACGAGGCATTTTGGGCCTTTAGATCGCTCGCTGTTCGAGCCTTTTCCAAAAAAATCGTAACCAGTGTTCGGGAAGGAGCCCGCATTGACAAACGCATGGATGCAACCTGTCAAGCAATTTCCCTTTTTTAGTTCCCGGAGGCAGATATGTTAGGACTAGCCAACAACGTTGGTGCCCTAAACGCACAACACAATTTGACACGCTCATCGATGAATTTGAACAAATCCATCGAACGCTTGTCGTCTGGATTCAAGATCAACCGTGGTGCCGACGGCCCTGCGGCTCTTGTGATTTCAGAAAAGCAACGCGCCCAAATCGCAGGTTTGCGACAAGCAATCGACAACACTGAAAAAGGTGTTGCGGTTGTGCAAACAGCAGAAGGTGCGTTGAATGAGATCAATAGTTTACTCACCAAGGTCCGAAGCCTAGCTTTGGACTCAGCGAACGCCGGCGTCAATGATGACGACGCACTTGCTGCCAACCAAGCTGAGATTGACAACGCTCTCGAAACCATCACGCGTATTGCAACGAACACACAGTTCGGCGAGAAAAACCTACTCGACGGATCGGCTGGTTTTTCTGCAACAGCGACGGACAGTGATATTACTGTACAGGGCGTCGTATCTTCGTCTGATACAGCCAGTGGCAACTTTGCCGTCAACATTACAACGGCTGCTGCTCGCGCTGCTACAACAGGTACAGCGCGGACTGCTGCTCTTGCTGCTGACGAAACGTTGACCATCAACGGTGTCTCGATCACACTCGACGCTGGTATGACTCAAGCCCAAACGCAAGCACGCATCAACGAATTCACAGCTCAAACTGGTGTCGTTGCTGAAAACGACCCTACGACAGCAACCGCATCTCGTTTGCGAACTGTGGAATTCGGTGCTGAAGCTGCAATTGACGTTGTATCGAATGTCGCCGCTGCTGGGGATAGCTCTGGTTTCGGCACAACGCTGATTTCTGTAGCCGGTACCGATATCGCAGGTACAATTGGCGGTGTCGCTGCGACCGGTTCTGGCAATGTACTCAAAGCAACTTCCGGAGATGCCGCCGGCGTTTCCATCCAAGTTGGTGCGGCTACCGACGTTGCGAACTCCGCGACCGGCGCGCAAGGCTACGTTAACATCCAAGACAACAGCTTGGTATTCCAAGTTGGTGCTAACCAAAACCAAACCGTAAACGTTGCGGTTGACGCGGTTTCGGCAACGGCATTGGGTGTTGGGGTTGCTGGCAACCAATTCGCCAGTCTGAGCGACATCAATGTCACAACAGCAACGGGTTCTCAAGACGCATTGGGAGTTATCGACGCCGCTATCGACCAAATCACGAACCTACGCGGCAAGCTGGGTGCATTCCAACAGAACACTTTGGAATCGACAGCAAACAATATGCGAACGACTTTGGAAAACACTGTGAATGCTGAATCGGTAATTCGCGATACAGACTTCGCAGAAGAAATTTCCAACATGACGAACAAGCAAGTACTGGTTCAGGCTGGTACTTCGGTTCTTTCGACAGCGAACCAATCGTCACAGCTGATTTTATCACTGTTGCGATAGTTCTTGCAAACTCGTTCGAAGCAATGAACAACGAGATGCATCACAATCACGGAGAGGCGTATTTCGCCTCTCCGTTTTTTTAGACCCAACAGCAGATTATCGATCGATAATCTGGGCACTCTTGGGATGGTAACTGTTAAGGTCAAAAAAATGTTTTCAATTGATGGACTGATATCGGGGCTCAACACCTCACAAGTCATTGACTCTCTCGTGTCTCTGCAAAACCGGCAGATCGATCGGCTTACTGCAAAAAAATCAGGATTTGCACAAAAGCAGGCGGCGTTCAAATCCATCGAAGCTCGCATGCTAACACTGCGTTCGTCAATGAGCCGACTCAATCGCTCGACATCCAGTGTGTTCCAATCGCGTGCAGCGACCTCCAGTGACGAGACACTCGTCAAAGCTGCTGCCAGTTCCGGCGCGCAAACGGGCGTCTATAACCTAAAAGTCAACTCATTAGCAACGGCTCATCAAATCGGCTCGGCTGGATTCACAAGTGCTTCCAGCTCAATTACCCAAGGCGAATTCACAATTCAAGTCGGTGATGCAGAAGCCCAAACAATCACAGTTGACAGCTCGAACGATACTGTCATCGGGTTTGTCAATGCAATCAACTCTCAGGTCGATGGTGTCAAGGCAACGACGATTCTTGATCAAGCATCAGGAACCTATCGCATCCTAATGACTTCAAAAAACACCGGAACCGACTCGCAGATTTCGATCACCAATAATCTCGCTGCCTCAAGTGCCAATGTTACCCAGCCCGATTTCTCTGGGCCTGATATCCAAACAGCAACGAACGCGCTGATTTCAATTGGTTCAGGCCCTGGAGCGATCACTGCGGAGTACCAATCCAATCGCGTTGACGGATTCATCGATGGGGTCACTCTCCAACTTACCGGAGCTGACGCTGGCAAAAATGTGACGATTTCGGTCAACCAGGACAACTCATCCATCGTCGACTCTGTTCAGCAATTTGTTGACAGTTTTAATGGCGTAGTGAATTTGATTGGTGACCAAACCAAATACGTCGCCGAAACAAAAACAGGCGGACCGCTTCTCGGAAATCGCGCTGCCATTGATCTGCAAAATCGACTGCGTTCTTTTGTTGTCGACACGATTCCGGGTCTAGGCTCTAGTCTCAATCGCCTTTCGCAAATCGGTGTTGAAATCTCGGACAATGGCGCATTGCAATTCAATCCGGCACAACTTGAGAAGGCTCTCAATGGCGAAAAACCTGGCGTAGAGATCGCCGACATCAATCGACTCTTTGGCATGACGGCCGTCAGCTCGAATGCCAATGTTGAATTTATACTGGGCAGTTCACGAACGAAGGCAACTGCCGATCCAATCGAAATCAATATTACGCAGGCAGCTGAACAAGCAAATCTCATTGCGACAAATAGCCTTTCTGACACTACTGTGGTCGACTCAAACAATCGAGAATTTTCGATTTCAATTGACGGGTCGAGCACCGTGACGTTTCAGTTGGCGGAGGGTACTTACACACGCGAGGAATTGGCAGCCCACTTACAATCAGTCATCAACGCATCAACCGAGTTGGGTAATCGAAATGTTGCAGTTTCGGTCGATGGCCAAAATCTCTCGATTCAAAGTGACAGCTACGGCTCAACCTCGAAGATCGAAAGCCTCGGTGGCTCAGCACTTGCAACTTTGGGCTTTGACGACACTCAATCAGCTCTCGGCAAAGATGTCGTCGGGCAGTTCATCGTCAATGGTAAAACCGAAACGGCCGTGGGACGTGGGCGTGTTTTAACCGGCGAATCGGATAATGCAACGACCGCCGACTTGCAGGTTCGCGTGACGCTACGCCCCGACCAAATCAACTCTGGTTCGGAAGCAACTCTAGACATTTCACGCGGTGCCACTTCGCGCATCGACGAATACCTTTCCAAAGTGCTCGATCCAGACAAAGGCATTTTGAACACAATGGATGACGGCTACCAATCGCAAATTTCATCCATGGACAAATCAATCGATCGCGTCAAAG
>JAHEAM010000640.1 GCA_024642765.1 Planctomycetaceae bacterium | reverse complement strand
CAGCATCAATCCGCTGTTTGGTGTCTACGTTGCCAACCATCTCGCGATTGCGGATCCGAGCGAGCGAATCGCGGTGCTCGAGGCCTTGCTCGAAGTCCCCGGTACGGTTGCCCGGCATGCCCGAATGCCATCACTCGAGCAGATGCCACCCGGAACGCTCGCTCAGTCGCGTTTGGATCCGTACTTACTGAAATCCGGTTTAGCGACGCCTGAGGAGTTGGGGCAAGCCAGCCAAGATCCGGAAGAAGAAATCAGCGACAAAGGGTTTGGCCGAGTGATGTTTGACGAACCGAAAGTCTGGCCGCTGACCATTGGTGAGAAACTGTTGCGGATGTTTCGGGCCGAGTTTCCTCGCGTTCACAACGTCAACGTCACGCCAGTGTGGATCGTCGGTGAGCTCTTGGAATTCGGTGGTGACTTCAACAAATACGTCACCGCTAGAAAGCTGCAAAAAGAAGAAGGCATCCTGTTTCGACATTGTCTAAGAATGATTTTGCTCTTGGACGAGATGGCCAACATCCCGCCAGCGGAATCCACGATCGAGACCTGGGAAGACCCGCTCGACGACCTAGCGGATTTACTAACAGAGACCTGTCGCAAGATCGACCCCCAAAGCACCGACGAGGCCCTCATTCAACCCGGCAGCGAAGCCGACGACCTAATCGGCCTCGGCCGAAGAAACGCATAATCGAGCACACAACATAGGCCGAGACCTGTCCTGGCAATTCGCGACAAGCCCGACGAACGCCAAAGCAAACCCTACCCAACAACTCGGCCAACAAAATGCGTCGCCAAAAATGACAGCGGACACGCACCAAAATTACCAGAAGTTATTATTTTGAACGGCACATGAAAACAATGATTCCTGAAACCATTGGTGCACCTCGGTCGAAAAGCAATCCGCCATAGCTGGAGCGGTCCTGCTTACGCTCGATGCGTCACTCCCTACACGCAGTGCAAAACTTACCGTAAATGGACGAATTGTTTCATTCAACTTGAGGTAGAGAAGATGCGAATAGTTCTCTTGCTGACGATCACGCTTTTTGGCTTCTGCAATAGCCCCGGCCAAGCACTAGGCCAAAATGGACTCTTGGGCGATGACCCAATCGAATCCGCATTGTCGACACTTGCGAAAACACATCGAGACTTAACGACCTATTCGTTTGTTGCGAAAGGACATGTGGTGCGCCAGAAGCAAGAGGCAATTCGAACGACCGAAACCATCATAATTCGTTCTGTCAAAAACGGTCGAGAACAGATGTTGGCAAATGCGATCTCCGGCGGAAGCAATGTTTACTGGATGGTGAAGCTTTACGATCAAGCAGGCGTAAAGTTCAAGTCTGGCAACCTAAAGAACCTCGAAGAAAAGATCGTTGGCGAAGATTACAAGTATCCAATGAAAACATTTGACCCCATTCTCCAATCACTTTCGACGACCGCAAACTTTGCAAATAGCAATGCATTACCCGCAGACAAGTTCACAGGCATCCTTGGAGATGAAAGACTAGAAGATGTCATTTTGGGCACGGATGAGAACATTGCGATTTGGTCAAACAAGCACTCAGAGGGCAACAGCTATTTCCAAGAGACGGTATTTTCAAAAAGTCAAAAGTATCGCCCGACTCAAACGATTGTATCGCGGCGGCAACAAGGTAAAACACAAGTCCGATCGCGTGTCCTAACGGAATGGGGTGACTTTAATGGAAGGTACCTGCCCCAAAGCATGTCCGGCGTTTACTACCCAATCAATCCAGGCGATACCGAAACGCAATTTGAGTTTGCTATCGATTGGCGATTTAACGAACTACGCTTTGATCCAGATTCATATAATTGGATCGAACCGATAGAAGAGAGTTTTGAATACCTGTTAAACTAAATTGGAGTTGGTGAATCCTAAGGTGTCAGTCAATAGCGAGAATACCAAGCGTTCCACCGGAGTTGATCACGACATTCTCTCGTTCACGGGATAGTGACGTTGCAATCCGTTGGGGGGCAGGAAATCAGACGGGGGTGGTATCGCGAGGACTACCTCCGGTCCCTTGGATCGTTTTCGCTCATCGTCGGAAAAACTCCATCGTTCTTTGCACTTGCGCGTGACGAAGGGAACTAGCGTCTCCCCAAGCAAGTGTTGACGAGTTCGAGTGGATCCAAAGCTCGCATTTCTAGT
>JAHEAM010000164.1 GCA_024642765.1 Planctomycetaceae bacterium | reverse complement strand
AGTTCTTTGTTGATTGGATGACAGCGCAGGCTGAAAACGGTCGACTGCAACGACTTGAACTGGTCGTTGACGGAACAACGATTGCCTCCAAAGTAAATATCGTTTCTGGCCGGCGCGCCTTTTGCTTCAAGATCGCTTGTTCGTCCGACTGGCATCACTATTCACCCGGACAACTTCTTGAAATCGAAAACATCAACAAATTTCACGAATCGGATAAGGTGCTCGAGATGGATTCTTGCGCCGACCCACACCACCCAATGATTGACCGATTGTGGTCTGGGCGGCGACCGATCCAGTCGCTACTGCTCAGCACCGAGCGGATCGGATCGCAGGCTGCACTCGCGAGCTATCCATTGGTTCGCTGGGCAGCTCAAAAAATCCGACGACTGCGCAAACCCAGATAGAGTCCTAGCACTGTCTATCTCCAAACTAATTTTTGCCCCAATTCATATTTCAAAGTATTTTCGATAAGGAACCGTTTCATGATTGTTAAGTTGCCTCAATCCACCGACCTATTATGTGATCTTGACCAAGAAACCTTTCAACGTGACTTCAATGTGCGTCCCTTCATGATCGGGCACCATCTGGCCGAGCACCCATTATTTGCATTGGACGAATTACTGGAGTTGTCACAGACGCTTCCAGAAGCAAGTGTTGAATACAACGCTGGCACACTGCCTGTCAACCAAGATCCAACGCAGACACCTCGCAACGGACTTTCGGTCGCCGAAACCATTCAACGAATCGCCGAAAACAAAAGTTGGCTGGTTCTCAAAAACATTGAGCAGCAGCCGCAATACAAACAATTACTTGACAAGTGTCTCAACCAAATGAAGCCCTATGTCGATGCTATAGCACCAGGCATGTCGGTTCGCCAAGGCTTTGTGTTTATCTCCTCGCCAGGGAGTATCACGCCCTACCATATCGATCCAGAAAACAATTTTTTGTTGCAAATCCGCGGCTCGAAAACAGTTCACATGTTTGACCCAAACGATCGCGTTGTATTGCCAGAAGAAAAAATCGAAGCGTTTTTCAACGGCGCGCATCGAAACTTGGTCATCGATGAATCGCTAATGGCACGCGGGCAGTACTTTGACTTGCCGGCTGGCCAAGGCCTCCACTTCCCAGTCGTCGCACCACACTGGGTTCAAAATGGCCCCGATGTTTCCGTTTCCTTCAGCATCACATTTCAAACCGATTCATCACGACGTCGTCAGTCGCTCCATCGATTGAACGCAAAGATGCGAAAACTAGGGATCAAGCCTTCCAATGTTGGCGATTCGCCCTGGCGCGATCAATTTAAGTTCTCGGTCTGCAAAGCCGGACGCCTAGCAAAGATTTTGAATTCGAAATAGTTGTGGATGCGATTGTTCCGACATCGAAGGTGCCTTAAGATAATTGTTACACGGCGTGACCCATTTTGGATCACGCTCGTGTCGTTTTAGGAACTGCCATTTTGCCGGAGAACGCAGATGATTCAAAAGATCTTGGTGCTATTTTTTGCCGCCACATTGAGTTTGGTAGTCTGCGATGCGGTGGCGGCAGATGAGCGTCCAAACATTTTGTTTCTTTTTGCAGATGATCAACGTGCAGACACCATCGCCGCTTGGGGCAATGAGCATATCACGACTCCCAATCTGGACGCGCTCGCCAAACGCGGGATGAGTTTTCGCAGCAACTACAACCTTGGTGGCTCGAATGGAGCAGTCTGCATTGCAAGTCGAGCTATGGTCAATTCTGGTCGGGCCTGGACACACTCGCCCGACGACTTGAAAAATGTGCGGACCTTTCCTGAAATTTTTCGTGATGCTGGCTATCAGACCTTTTTGACCGGCAAGTGGCATAACGGAAATGAATCATGTCTGCGATCATTCGAATCGGGCAAGCACGTGTTCCTCGGCGGGATGTGCGATCACACGAACGTCACTACTCATACGTTGACCAATCAAAGACTTGAGAAAAACCCGCCGAACAAGTCCTTTTCCAGCGAGTTGTTTACCGGAGCAATAATCGACTTCTTGCACGAACGTGATCGTCAACGACCGTTTTATGCGGCACTCTGTTTTACCGCTCCTCACGACCCACGCCAACCTCCAGAATCCTATCGCAACCATTACTACAACGCACTCCCTCCCCTCCCCCACAACTTTTTACCGCAACACCCATTCAACAATGGCGAACTGGTTTTGCGCGACGAGCAACTGGCGGCCTGGCCGCGTGATGAAAAGGTCGTACAGCAACAACTGGCCGAATATTATGGAATGATCACGCACTTGGACGAACAATTGGGCAAGGTTCTCAAGACGCTCGATGACCTCAAGTTGAGTGATAACACGATCATTGTTTATGCGGCTGATCACGGGTTGGCACTTGGCAGTCACGGATTGCTTGGAAAACAAAGTATGTATGAGCATTCAATCCGGTGCCCACTTATATTTGCTGGCCCTGGAATTCGACCTGGCCAAACGACGAACTCGATGACTTATCTTCTCGACGTTGGCCCAACCCTTTTGGAATTAACAAATGTTGATTCACAGGAATCGCTTGATGGCAAGAGCCTGAAACCCATTTTGGCCGACGCGAACGCCAGTGTTCGAAGCGAAATGGGATTCGCTTATTCCAAGTTGATGCGAGCCTTTCGCGACGAACGCTGGAAACTGATCGTTTACCCGCCCTTCAATCGCAAACAACTATTCGATTTACAGCTGGATCCAGACGAACGCACGGACCTCAGCGAATTGCCTGAACACCAACAGCGAATTGCAGATTTAACAGCTAAGATGCAGCATTGGCAGGCGTCAGTTGGCGATTCATTGGAACTAACCACCAATGCGCCACGCTCCTCTGAAATTGACTTGACCGGTCACAAGCGCAGTCGCGACAATTGGCAACCTGCTTGGATTGTTGAAAAATATTTCAAATAGATACGGTCCGAATCCACCGCTTCTTTGACACAGAAGCTGAGCTGGAACAGTCGCTCAACCCCACGAGGCCAAAAGTCGTCGGTGATTGTGGGCCATGTGACAGGCCGCCCGCCAACGTATAGAATTGTCGAACGCTGGCCTTCGGAAATCCTCTACTTTTTTATACACGGTTCGAGCATGCCTGATAGAAAGCCTTCACACACCAAGGAACAAATAGAAATTCAAGGTGTGAATTTGACGTTGTGCCAGCCAAACGTGATCAACAGCGAATGGATCGGGCAAACGGAAATCCTCAAGCAGATATTGGCGTGTTGGTTGGTCGTCAATGAGCGTGATCTGCCTTTAACGCCGCGACTCGTCGGCGTCCCTGGCATTGGAAAAACGGCTTTGGCAACGGCGGCAGCCAAGGCTCGTGACCAAGAACTCTATATCTATCAATGCACTGCCGACACGCGTCCCGAAGACTTGCTCGTAACGCCCGTCTTGGCCGACAACGGCCGCATCGCCTACCACGCCTCGCCACTCGTTACGGCGATGATCCGCGGTGGCGTTTGTGTTTTAGACGAAGGCAATCGGATGAACGAAAAAAGCTGGGCCTCGCTCGCGCCATTGCTCGATCATCGACGTTATGTCGAATCGATCGTCGCCGGAATTTCGATTGCGGCCCACTCGAACTTTCGTTGCGCCGTAACAATGAATCAAGACGAGTCGACATTTGAAATCCCCGATTACATTCTTTCACGTTTGCAGCCCACACTCAGTTTGGGTTTTCCAAACTCAGAAAATGAGATGGCCATTTTGCGATACCATTTGCCGTTTTGTTCGGCAGAAATGCTGGAAATGACAGTTGATTTCTTGCAGAAGTCGCATTCGCTCAAGCTTGATTTTTCGACGCGAGATGCGTTGAATTTGTTGCGTTATGCAATCAAACGGATCGCCCAGGAAACAGAACATCCGCTCGCAACTGATGCCGCTTGGCGCGAGTCATTGGAACAATGTTTAGGTGCGGAAGCACTTGACCTAGATCGCATGGCTCAGACCCGAAGCCAATCGCTCGGCGGCCAGACGCTACCAATGGGCTTCTCAGATTTCTTTTTTCAACAAGGCGATCTGTTGCGACCGTCTGAGGATGACGATTTCGACGATGACTACGACGAAGACGACGAGATTGATGACTTCGACGGTTTGGATCAGTTCGGTGACGATGACACCGACGGCACTAACAACGATCGGGACATTCCGTTTTAAACGACCCCCAATCTCATTGGCTATTTGCGTAAAGACCGAATGGGTCTCGGCGGGAAATCAATTCATAACTATGTTGGCAATGCCATGGTGCGCTCAAAATTGTTGGAGATAGGACCTCACATCACGGCGCTGCCAGTCGTGCATGGAAGCGGAGATTTTGCCTGGGAGATTCGTCGACAAATTTTGCGGATGACCCCCGACTGTCTCGCCGTTCCGCTTCCGAAATCATTTCAGACGCTAGTCACACAAGCCGTTTTGCAACTACCACAACCTTCAATCGTCGTACAGCGATCGCTGTTGGGCAATTCGAACGAATGGGAAAACGCTGGCGACGAAGATGATTCCGATTACCCCAGTCCAGTCGAAGGGAACGCGACATACGTTCCGATCGATCCCTGCCAACCGGTAATCGCCGCGATTCGCGTTGCGATCGAAGAACACATCCCCATCCGTTTCGTTGACCTCGAAACCGACTCGTTCGAACCATTGACTCGCACTCTACCTGATGCCTATGCGCTCAAGAAAGTTTCACTTGAGCAATACGCAGCTGCGGTATTGCCCTTTTTGTCGGCCGGCGAAAATCGACAATGGCAAGATCGCATTCGCTATATGGCTTGGCAACTGCGACAATTATCGATTGACTTCCGCAATATTGCCTATGTGCCGAGCCTTTTGGATTGGCCGTTCGTTCGCCAAGCCTTTTTGAATCCCGAATTGACCTGTCCTGAGCACGAACAAGTCGACGAGACGCGAGTCTATTCCGTTGAACAAAACTCGCTTTATTTCCTGTTCGGTGAAATACCCTTTATCACAGGATTGTACGAACAGGCCCGCGCTACTTTGGCCGACGATTCCGCATTGGCAATCGATGGAGTGAAACAATTGCTGATGACGGCGCGCGGACGCTACGTACTGGAATACAAAAATCGTGCTCGGCGCATC
The DNA here is from genome assembly GCA_024642765.1 of Planctomycetaceae bacterium. Taxonomy (GTDB): domain Bacteria; phylum Planctomycetota; class Planctomycetia; order Pirellulales; family Pirellulaceae; genus BJ22. Next base: position 2,739 of record JAHEAM010000164.1, on the reverse strand, counting down.
ACCCCAAAAATTCTCGGTCAATGCCTGCAATACATCCGAAACCTAACTCTAATCGAACGTTTTTTTACTCCGCAACTTGTGACGATCGTTACCGCTGCCAAACAAATTGCAGGCGATGGTTTCGCAATCCACGTCTTAGAAACAGCAAAAGATTTTGGCATGGAGGTCGATTCAAAACACGAACGTGCTCAACTTGGAATCCATCAAATTTTCGCTGAGTCGTTGGGCATTTGTGAAACAAGTTCTCGATTGCCAGGCCCGCCGCTCGTTTGGTCGAATCTGGAGTTGACGCCGCGGCCAACACGCGAAGACCAACAAAAGTGGAAGCAACAATGGAACCCTTACTCACAATGCAGTTGGCCGCCTGAAGACGAAAAAATCGAACACTTTCGGCAAACTGTTTTCGATCGTGCACGGGAGGTAATGGGCGCGGACTTTGCGCGCACTGAAAAGTTTACTTCGAGTATCAAAGACGGTATCGATATTCGTGACACGTTGCGAAATTGGCATACCGGTGAGATCTACGTCAAAGTTCTTCCGCCCAACAAGGGAAAGCTGGATGCGGCGGTCATGTTATTCGATTCGCCGGCTGACCCCCGCGACTATCCCTGGCGCACAACTTGGTTTGCTGAACACAAAGAGGAATCTACTCTCGCGTTCTACGCATCGAACTTCGAAGATGAACCGGTTGGTCCTGGCATTTGCATGGCGACTTACGGGGGCGCGATGTTTGTTTTTCCGCCAATCGCGATTCCTGACATTTGGAACGATCCGCGACTGGACTTCACAGAAACACTCGAGGAACGCCTTCTGGCAGCTGCCTGCCTTCACAGTCGCTGTAAACACATTGCACTGGTCAGTTCCGGACCACCAGGCATTGCTTGGAAACGCCTGGCCAAACATTACGGCAAGGCCTGGGTGCATTTGCCCCTTTCGCGTTTCAGCGACTCCACGATCCAGCAACTGCGAATGGTCCATGTACTAAACGGCAAAGAAGTCCGCAGTTACGCCTCCCAATTCATCCGCCACGCTTGATTCCATCGACGTTTTACACAAACGCCAAAACCCGTTACTTGATCCACTCCGCGCTCTCCGCGATTACTGGAAGTTGGGTTCCGCCCAAGGAAAGAAATCGAACGACCGCAACAAAGAAATATCGAAAAAACTCGAGCAATGATATTCGCTGCAAAGTTCTGTGTGAAAGTGAAAAACTTGTTGCTCCACGAAAAATCAAAGCAACATTTGGACCAATCCTCGCAGTTAAAACGGTAAAAGCCGTATTCGCTACCATCAAACCACACCGGAAACACTCCAACTTTCCGTTTAAATTGAAGAACATTTCGTTAAAGAATCGTTAAAAAATAGTAGGACTCGGATAGCAGATCCTAAAAGTTCGATAAGGGGAAGGCGATAGTCATTCTCATTTCGGCCTCATACAATTAGTCACCAATTCGGCGCAACGTTCGCCAACCGCCCAGAAACAATTGAAACGTTGTGGGTAAGGCCAGCAACAAGGCGATGATCAACACGGACACTCCTGCGTATCTAACATCAAAACGGTCGAGTCCACTTAAGGTTTGAATCGCGCCAAATAACAAAAATGCCATTATCGAAGCGATGCTTTGACAAACCAATCGATAGCGAATCGATCCGGCGACTCCAATTCGCTTCAGCAACCAGGTCAAACAAGGCAGGAACTGTATTGCATGGATCGCCACGCCATGCGGAAACTTTGTCACTCCAGAACCACCGAACGTCGAAGGATTCAGTCCCAGCCGAACTCGTTGCTCTCCGTAGAACAGAATCACAAATCCAATCAAACAAGAAACAACAAGAAACAGCAAACCGCCTTGCACGGCACGGCGCAAGTCGACCAGTCCGTTAAATTGACAAAAGCTTCGCCATGTGAAATCGAAAATCGCGAGAGTGACAATACAAATCAGGACGGTCATCCAGTGGCCGACAACGGAATCGAAAGGAGTTGAAAGGTTGAAATGTGATGCATGCCCGCGCCATTGTTGCGTCGTGATCAATACAACTTCCGCCAACATCGCGGCTGCGGATGCTCCGCAAAGCAACCAGTCCCACCGGCGAGGTTCTAGCCGGGGGTAGATCCAGGCCATCGACAAAAGTGTCAAACCGCCAGAGAAACCAAACAAGATCGGTTTCCTCCAAGAAACAGGCCCCTCCCAGTTGCCGCCCTGCCCTACCCAAACGACTACATGGAACAACCCAGATGCTATTAACAAGAATCCTGCGACAGCAAGTGAATACTCAGGTCGATTGAATCGGGTTTGGGTCAATTGTCAGCCGAAAAGATCTGTTTGATTGATTGGAGTGCAAGTCGAACGCGTTACCCGTGGGTGGCGCATTTGAATTAACCCGGCATCGGGCAACACACACCCGTTCCCTGAATGTAATTGCACATTTGAATATGTGCGAAGCAAATAACACAAGAGACATATTGCCTAAAAAGATTTGAAGTGGACGAAAGGACTCCAGTCGCTTGCACCGACGTCGCATCTTTCAGCAGCGAAATTATTGGTGAGCCTGTCAAGCATATCGTGGAAATCTGGCTTTTCAAGAAAATGTCGAATTGCGTGTAAAAGGTCTATCGAAAAAATGAATCCAACGGTGTGATCTTCAAGTCTAAACATGCTGGTAGGCTCGACCGAAGACTTGATCGAACGAGCTTCCGACGCGCCCAAGCACCACCGGTTTCTTCGCGATCTAGCGATC
>JAHEAM010000639.1 GCA_024642765.1 Planctomycetaceae bacterium | reverse complement strand
GTATTAATATCAGCTTGGTCCAAAAAGTTTCCGTTAATTGGAAGTAAAATATTGTTAGCGAGGTTGCGAGCTGCTGCTGAATCCCACACTACCCTAGTTGGTGAAACATCTACTAGCGGACACTCGGGTTGGACCTGCAAAACGATCACTTTCTCAAAACAAATAGTTTTCGACGATTGCTTTCGCTCTTCTTAAACAAAGGTTAAACTAACGGTTTAGAGACAAGTGTTCCCCAACGATTTGTCGAAGAGGTGCAAGTGAGCGTTGCTGAAACAGGAAACAAAAAGATGAGTGAAACCGCAAAGTTGTCGTACAAAAACGAGACTCTTGAACTGGATGTTATCGAGGGTAGCGAGGGGGAATTGGGTGTTGACATTTCGGCATTGCGAGCCAAGACCGGATTGATCACTTTGGACGAAGGTTATGTGAACACTGGATCGACGACGAGTGCGATCACCTTTTTGGACGGTGAATGTGGCATTTTACGTTATCGTGGCTACCCCGTTGAGGAACTTGCGGCCAATTGTGATTTTGTCGAGGTCAGCTATTTGTTGATATACGACAAGTTGCCAAACCAAGCCGAGCTCGATGATTTTCGAAAGGCGATTCGCAAGCATACGATGCTGCACGAGGATATGAAATCCTTCTACAATGGGTTTCCTCGCGACGCGCATCCAATGGCGATTTTGTCCAGTGTCGTTGGGGCAATGAGTACCTTTTATCAAGACGCATTGGATCCCTCGGATCCCGATCAAGTCAACGTGTCGATTCATCGATTGATTGCCAAGCTACCGACTATCGCTGCCTATTCACATAAGAAGTCGATCGGCCAACCGTTTATGTATCCCAGCAACGACCTTTCGTACTGCGAAAACTTTTTGCGAATGATGTTTGCGGTTCCAGCGGAAGGTTACACAGCAGATCCCGATTTCGTCAAGGCGTTGAATTTACTGCTAATCGTTCACGCGGACCATGAGCAGAACTGCAGTACTTCGACGGTCCGAATGGTAGGTTCGTCAAATGCCAATTTGTTTGCGTCAATTGCGGCTGGTATTTGTGCGCTTTGGGGGCCGCTGCATGGCGGAGCAAACGAAGCCTGTGTGGCAATGCTCGAAAAAATTCGCGAAGATGGAAGTGACGTTGAAAAGTACGTGAACATGGCCAAAGATAAAGACAACAATTTCCGCCTCATGGGTTTTGGGCATCGCGTTTACAAGAATTTCGACCCACGGGCGACGATTATCAAAACCGCCTGTGACAAGCTGTTGGCAAAATTGGATTTGGACTATCCACTTTTTGAAATCGCACAAAAACTTGAGTATGTTGCGCTAAACGATGAGTACTTTATCAAACGCAAGTTGTATCCAAACGTCGACTTCTATTCTGGGGTTATCTACCGCGCCTTGGGAATTCCGGTTCAAATGTTTACCGTTCTGTTCGCGATGGGGCGCTTGCCCGGTTGGATCGCACACTGGAAGGAAATGCAAGCGTCAACGACGAAAAAGATCTGCCGTCCACGGCAGGTTTATACGGGCCCTACAAAATTAAACTTCGTTCCAATCAAGGACCGCAAGTAATTGCTTTTGGGATTCGCGATTAGCTGAAAAAGTGAACGACAAGCGTACTTGGGTGTGTGTCCGCTTGTCGAACCGACTACTTGTCCGAAATGGCGTCTAAAGTCCTTGGCGTTTCCGAGGTGGCGTGTTTTTTTAGTCATTGGACTTAGCACACGGCTCCTGGCAGGGTTCTTGGGAATGGCAAATTCTCGCGAGGCGGAAGTTTCAATCCGGTGTCGGAAGCCCATTGCTCGCGATCTTCTTGAGTCGCGTAATATCGTAGCCAGCTTTCTTCATCTGTCATTGGGTCCAAACACTGCCAACACAATTCCGAATTCGCAAGTCCTAGGCGTTTTTCATTTGCAGGCAAAATATCTCGTGTTATTAGGCAATAGAGTTGCCGATCTGAGAGATGCCCCGTCATTTCCAAAACGACGTTTTTTTCATAGAGCCGCCCGATCGTTTGGTGCAGTTGCTGATGTAGTTCTTGGTCGTCCAGTTCATTGTGTGGTTGAAGTTTCATGGCTGGTTCAAACCACTCGCCGATTGGCAAAACTGGCGCCCGCTCCCAGGCCAACAAAGAACTCAAGTATTGATTTTCTTGAGCCGTCGGCATG
>JAHEAM010000638.1 GCA_024642765.1 Planctomycetaceae bacterium | reverse complement strand
GTGACAAATGAACCGTTGAATACTCCCAAAGGCGAAAACGGAGTGGTGATTTTCAAACTGTATCGCAACGCTGCAGATGCGCAAGACAAAGGCAAGGTCGTTATTGTCGGACGCAATCCGAATGCAATTTGGTTCAACGATTACGAAGATCGCGTGATTTTCGACGAAGCTGGGTTGTACACCAAAGCGAATTATTAGTATGTCGCAAACCGAAACGATCTCGAAAAGCAAACTCTTGTTTGACGAAGCCTTGAGGGTCCTACCCGGTGGATTTAGTCGCAATACGATTGCTCGCAAGCCGCATCCTGACTATGCCGTTCGTGGTGCAGGGAGTCGAATCACCGACGTTGATGGTCGCGTGAGAATTGACTTCGCAAGCAATATGGCGTCGCTAATCCACGGTCATGCTTTTCGGCCAATCGTCGAGGCAGTCATCGAACAACTCGAACGGGGCTCGGCGTTCACGATGGCGACGGAAGCAGAGTTGCGTCATGCTCAACACATTTGCTCACGCAATCGCGGTTTCGAAAAAATTCGCTTCATGAATTCAGGTACGGAAGCAGTTATGGCCGGAATCAAGGCCGCTCGTGCAATAACGGGGAAACCAAAACTTGCGAAAGCGGAAGGAGCCTATCATGGCACCTATGATTACGCCGAAGTCAGCCAAACTGCCAAGCCCACAAACTGGGGTGATGCAGCAAATCCTAATAGCGTCCCCGTAGTAGAAGGAACTCCTCGGGGCGCCTTGGACGACGTCGTTATTTTTCCATTTAATGATCTTGAACGAACAATCGACATTTTAGATAGACATCGCAAAGACTTGGCTGCAGTTTTGATCGACCCACTCCCGCATCGCGCGGGCCTGGTTCCTGCGACATTAGAATTTATGTCGGCAATCCGAGAATGGACTCGCGATAACCACGTTCTGCTAGTTTTAGATGAAGTCATTACATTTCGCATGAATTACGGCGGGGCCCAAGAATGGTATCCGGGTTTGGAACCTGATTTGACGGCGATGGGTAAAATCATTGGCGGTGGTTTTCCGGTAGGCGCTCTAGCGGGAAAAAGCGAACAAATGTCGGTGCTGGACCCCACGAAGGAGCGATTGCCATTTCCAATTTCTGGTACTTTCTCAGCCAACCCAATCACAATGACTGCCGGTCGAATCGCGATGGAGCACTTTGATCGAGAAGCCGTTGAAAAACTGAACCAACTGGGGAACTACGCACGACAAAAAATTACCGACGCAATTAACGCGTCCGGTTTTCCAGCTTGTGTAACTGGAGCGGGTTCAATGTTCCGTGTCCATTTTAAAAACGTAGTTCCAACGAGCTATCGCGCGGCCTACCAAGATGCAAACGAGTTGAGGCAGATGGCCTTCATCGTTGATTACCTTTACGATCGTGGGTTCATAATGATCAACACTTGTTCAGCGGCGCTTTCAACAGTACTGACCGAAACGGATGTCGATCAAATGGCTGTAACACTCGAGGCCGGTTTGGTCGAATTGAAAAAACAATAGCCTCGGAACGATTCAGTCAGCGTGAAAAGCATGGTCCAATAGAATTGGAACGGGATAATTGTTTTGCGATTTTGGTCACGATTTCTTTACGCAGGTCAGAAAACCTTTAGCACATCGAGCCGAGGATGGTGGGGTGGCGTCGTTGAAATTGGTTTGGCGACACTGTTGATTTTTTCAGGCTTTTTGTTTTTGATTGCGGCATTGGCAATCCAATACTTTTACTCAAATACGGCTTCCCAGCATTGGCATTATTCTTTAACCAATTTTATTCTGCGAGTTAGTCTTGCCAGCCTTGCCCTTTTGATTGGCATTTATCGGATGCTCATTGCATTGTGGAAGGTGAGCGTTACCGTCGAGCGCCGAGAAGCGATCGCAGCGGTTGCAGGCGATTTCGATTTCTTTGGGGACTCTAGCCCCGCGAGCCTCAAACACCCCAATCTGCCTCGTCTAGCCCAACTGCCAACACGAGGGAGTCGACTACAGTACCGGCTTTTTGGACACCGGCGCCGATTTCGATGGTTGCTGTTCACGAGTCTCGCCACTTTGGTGGCAATAGGAATCGCAACTATTTTGTTGGCCCGTATATTGCGAAGCAGCGAGGGCCAACTTGTGGACTATGGTGCTATTTCGGTTGCAATCATCGCAACTGTTGTC
>JAHEAM010000637.1 GCA_024642765.1 Planctomycetaceae bacterium | reverse complement strand
AGATCAATCTGAACTCTGAGAAATTCGAAGGCGTTTCATTTCACGAAATCATCGTTCCAATTCCTGAAGACGAAGAGGAATTGAACAACCTGATTGGTGAAACAGCAAAAGTCTATTTGGGCTTCGGCAAAGACTGTATTTACATAGCCGCTGGAAGCGAGCCGATGGAAAATCTGAAGTCTTCGATGACAACCAAGGCCAGTAGCTCGGATAAATTGCCGATGCAATACAACGTTTTCCTAGCTCCGCTGTTGAAAAAAATCGCTGAGATAGAAGGCGAAGACATGATGAACCAAATGGCCGATAAATTGGCCGATGGCGGTGGTGATCGAATCCGAATGTCAGCGAAATCGGTGACAAACGGAATCGACATGCGGCTTGAAATCCAAGATGGCGTGTTGGCCCTCATCCAAGTCGCAGCAACGCAATTCGGAATGGGAGCCCCAGCCGACTTCTAATACCAATTGACCTCAAAAGATGCTAAAAATAGTTGGACGCTCATAATTGAGCGTCCAATTTTTTTGCGATGGCAACAATCGAAAACGAGCTTAGGCACATGAATGCTTCCCTTTCGAAACACAAATGTCGCACCTGTTCCGACTACTGAAATAACTTCGTCATCTCATTGGGATCGCCAACGTGAACAGCAAACACCCTCACTGGCTCAACTGGCATTGGCTCAACTGGTGTTTGTTAGCCCTTTTGGTTTTGCTGACGGGGTGTCAAGAACCGCCTGCCTCTATTCAATGCGAACAAAAATTCTGCGAGAGTGTTTCCGGGAGGGTGTATCTGGACGGCGAACCTCTCACGGGCGCTTTAGTATTGTTCGTGCCAGAATTCTATCAGTTGCCAGATCTTCGATTGAATCCCTTTTCTTACGCAATTACAGACAAATCAGGGCACTACGACTTGATACTATCAAAGGAACTTAAGGGGGCCATCTGCGGAAAACACCGTATCGCACTCTCGATGGCATCGCTGGCCAAGCCGCACCTGGACGAAAAGCCGAAACAGCCACCCACCATTCCAAACGAAATTCGAGAATCGCCAACAAGACTCCCATCACTTTCACAGTTGCTCGAATTATCGAATGAACAGAACCAACTGTTCGGTAACTTCCTGATGGGCCAACAGCGCTGGCGAGAACCAATCCCTTCAAAATACAATCACAGTTCAACGCTATCGTGCAATATCGCCTCAATTGAACCCGTGATCATCGACTTCGATTTGAAGTCCGAAATCGACTAACAACGGAGCAATAACACCCAAGGAATTGATCGTATCTGTAGACGTCTGCACGCGACATTTGATTCAAAAACGAAACACGCGTTTTTTCGGATTGCCAATGACTCTTCCTTTCAAAGGCGTGGTCAGCATGCGGGCTGCGATATTGCCACTACCAAGGAACGAAAATCCTAATGGCCGGTCATTTTGAAAACGTGCCTAAGACGAATCACGAGAGATTCTAACGAAGTCAATTCGCCCCACAACAGTCACTTCGCCCCACAACAGTCACTTCGCCCCACAACAGTCACGTTGTGTGTCGACCTGAGGACGCGTTCATAGTTCACAAAAAAGAGGCGGCGACTTTGGTGAGTCGCCGCCGTTGTGGGATCCATACCTATCGAGCGTCGTCCATGGATGAGACGACTCGGTCGATCAGGCCGTAGGCCAGGGCCTCTTCAGATGACATGAAATTGTCACGGTCCGTATCTTTTTCAATTTTCTCAAGCGTATGGCCGGTGTGCTTGAGCATGATTCCATTCAACCGTTTCTTGACTCGCAAAAGTTCTTTAGCGTGAATCATGATTTCTTCCGCCGTGCCTTGCATTCCAGCGAGTGGTTGATGGATCATGATCGAAGCATTAGGTAGCGCGAAACGTTTGCCAGCGGCACCGGCAGTCAACAGGAGTGCCCCCATCGACGCAGCTTGGCCCATGCAATAGGTACAAACATCGCAGGTCAAAAATTGCATCGTGTCATAAATCGCAAGGCCTGCGGTGACACTACCACCAGGAGAGTTGATGTACAGGTGGATATCCTTCTTCGGATCCTCTGATTGCAAAAACAATAACTGAGCCACGAGCGAATTCGCAAGGTCTGCAGTTACTTGCGTACCCAAGAAAATAATTCGGTCCTTGAGCAAGCGACTGTAAATGTCATACACGCGTTCATCGCGTCC
>JAHEAM010000636.1 GCA_024642765.1 Planctomycetaceae bacterium | reverse complement strand
CGCCAGCGTATCAAAGTCATCGAATACAGGAACAAAGTTGCCTGTTACTGACGTTTGCTCATTAGCAAATGAATCGCCGAGCAAGGCGTTTAGGCGACGAGTAATGCCAGTTCGCTCTGTTTGAGCCTGGCGTAACAACACTTCGGCGTTGTTTTGTTGAAGCTTAGTTTGCAGCAACGCGATTTCTGCGATTTCACCGGCCTCTAGCTTCTTTTTACTTATCGCTACTGCGTTTTGGGTATTCGTCAAATACTGTTGAGTGACTTCTACCTTTCGTTGCGCGACGAGCAACATGTAATACAAGACACGAACATCAGTTAACACCTTCTGGCGTTGCATCTCGACAGCTTGTTCAGCCGCACTCAATTCGGCGCAAACGATTGCTCGGTTCTTTTCGAGTTTTCCACCGCGAACAAATTCACGGTTGAGGTAAAGCCCTTGTTGACCAGCGGTCCCTGAGTCGCCCGTTTCGCCGAAATATCCGAATTCAGGATTGGGCCGCAAACCGACTTGAGTATGCACGCCCCGCAACGCATCTAAACTAGCGATGGCTGCCGCAAGGCCGGGATGGTTTTCAATTGCAAGTTGTTCGATTTCGGCAAGCGAAAGGCTGTTGCCGAAATACGGCTCGCTAAGGTGGGAAATAGCCGATGAGTCCTGGTTCGCCTTTTGGGATTCGACGTCTTTGGGCAGGGTTTCGACTGTTCGGCTGGTGGGTCCTTGCGGCGTTTTTTCATCAGGTTGAGCGTTGGAGGCTTGTGCATCAGCCTCCTGCTGAAAATAGGCGGCAGGTTGAACGCTCGAATCACCGGCGACTTTTGTCGTCGATGAATTGAGATCAATCGCCGACAGATCTTCGGCGCCAACTAGTGGCTTTGACAGTGGCGAAGTGAAGGAGTAACGATTCCACGAGCTTGTGGAATTGCATCCAAGACATAGGGTTGCGATGGCGATAACCAATGTTGGATAGGCTTTTTTCATCGAATTCCAGTTCCACTCAAACAGCGTCGTAACGATTATTACAATCGGCAGGGTAATTCCGAAAGCGAGTGGAATAGCGACCTTTCGCACCGAAAACAATTTGATTCGAAACTGTTGTTTGGGCTGCGTTGAGTTTAACGATTATTGAGTATTCGATTGACACGGGAAACAATGGCAATAAGATAGGGCTTGACGTTAAGATCGACATTCAGAAATAAACGTCTTTTGTGAAACAATTTTAATGCATCATTTACGACTTTTTCGCGTTTTCCTTGCAGTCGCCATCATGGTGACATATGCACACTGCGCGTTTGAGCATCAGATTGCGTTGTGTTGTGAACACGCGATTTCAGCTGTTTATGATTCGCCGGTGGACATCGCAAACGATTGCCATTTCGGCTGCATTTGCCAAGGCGCGACTTTGGTTCGTGACGTTACGGCATCGTCGAACGACAATGGGTGTTTGCGCGACATCGTTTGCATTTTTGTCGAGCCGAATTTCGAAGTACATGCGGTTGAGTTGAGACCGCAGTTTAATCGTGTTTTCTTCTTCCCCTGCGGAGTTGTGCTGCGCGCCCTTGACCGCTGCGTTGCCACGCAATCTTTCCAAATCTAACGCACAGACGCCTTTGGGTTGCATGTAGCGATTATATTTGCTGCGAAAAATGCAAATCTCCGATTGTGTTTGGTTGTTGTCTTCTGTTTCTAGCTCGTTTTCTTTGAACTAGGCGATTTGTTTTTGGCAAATGGCATTTGGTTCTGCGAGCTTTCACAAAAGGTTTAGGTCACAATCATATGACCACTACAAAAGTTGCATCGAGTCGTCGTCCACGTATGCCGTCGTTGGACGTTTGGAAATTCTTGCAAAACACAGGCGCCTGGTTGATGGTTGTTGCCTTGGTTGTGGGAGGCTATTATGCCGCGCACCATTGGTTGCCCGGAGGGGAAGCACCGGAAACGGAGGAGACAGTCCAAAAGGATGCTGAGCCAATCGCGAGCGAACCCTTGGCATTAGAGGTTAACGCTGAAAAACGCTCGGTGATGAATCTCGTTTGTCAAACGATCGAAACCAGTGAATACCAACCGACGCGGACGATTCCTGGCACTGTTGCGTTCGATTCAACAAAGAAAGTCGATGTTCGTGCACCGATCGATGCCATTGTTTTGGAGGTCATGGTGCGACCCGGGCAACATGTTTCGGC
>JAHEAM010000635.1 GCA_024642765.1 Planctomycetaceae bacterium | reverse complement strand
TTTTTGTTGGCAGTCCGAATACGGTCGAATTTTTGTTTTTTAGAATCGGCCCCTTCGTCTAGTGGTCTAGGACACCGCCCTTTCACGGCGGTAACACGGGTTCGAGTCCCGTAGGGGTCATAATTTGCTTCGGCAAGCCTCGCAGTTCTCTGAATTGCGAGGCTTTTTTGTGCCTATTTTTGCTGCCGGTTATTTCCTGCACTGGAATTCTTTCAAGCACTTATAGTTCGTGACCTCGGACGCTTGAGCTGCGAAGAATTTGCAAAAACCGCCAGCATTGTTTTCTCAGGTTACCTCAACCAATGAAACTGCTTGCATCGAACTGCTGTTCTAGAATGTCGGCCGCAAATTGACTTACCCTTTCAGCCCCTATATTCCGAATACACGATATAAGCGCAAAAAAGATCTTTTTAGGGGAACGACGCATCAGTCCCCAAAAGGATAATTGAATCGTATGACGTAAGTCGCGATCGCCAAGATTGACTTTAACGCCGTCCTGAATTTGCTCTCGCAAGAAAAGGGCTTTTGCGGTCGGAAATGACTCGAAAGGTGACCAATGGCATTTTGCCAAAATCCAAAATTGGCCGCTGAACGTCTTTTAATGCGACGGGCTCGACGTTTGACAATGCGCATACGCCTTTTATTGTCTTCTTTAGTAATTGCCACCGCAGTCTTTGGTTTTAATACTGCGCTGCTATCGCAACAAACCCCAACCCCGCAAATGACTTCGGGGAGTAGTGCTAAGGCATTTCGCGATGAAGTCATTGCCGGTATTCCGCTTCAAGAATTAACGACCGAAGCGCAATCCAAGATCACCGAGATCATCCAAAACCCCAGCCTCTATCGACGCTTGCCCGTTTCAAATATTGAAGTCGATCCAGAGTATTTCATCCTACTTGCCCGCTATCCAGAAATTGTCGTGTCGATTTGGCGACTGATGGGTGTCACGCAAATGGCCACAGAACGCAAGGGCCCTTTTTCATTGCATTCAGATGACGGTGCAGGCACTATTAGCGACATTGAATTGGTTTATGGAACCGACAACTATCATTTGTACTACGCGGTTGGCGAATATAGCGGACCAATGAATCGTCGACCATTGCAAGGTAGATGTGTGATTGTGTTGCGTACCCAATTTCAAGCCGCCCCGTCCGGCGGAACAATGGCCGTCAATCAACTCGATGTCTTTTTAAAGGTTGACAACGCAGCGGCAGGTTTTGTGGCGAGGACTCTGAGCCCAATCGTTGGTCGAACTGCCGATCACAACTTCATCGAGAGTCTAATTTTCTTGCAACGATTAAACGAAACAACTGAAAAAAATGGCCCCGGCGTACAAGGTATGGCCTATCGCCTGGAAGGCCTAACGGATGAAGTCCAACAGATGTTCGTCAACGTTGCAGGCAACGTTTTTGAACGAAAGCAACTTCGCGACACGCCCCCGGCGACATCCACGCCTAAGCTGCCTATCGTCGCCCCACCTACCACATCGCAGCGAATATCAGATGTCTATCAGCGTTAGTTACTTCGAGCAAATCCCTTGTGTTACCTCTGGATTCACGAAGAGCATGGGCGTTCTGCCACTGCAACACTAACGCAGAAATCCATTTGCGTGGCTTGCCCAATGCGTTGAATGATCCTTGAGAGTCGACGCCTCAACTGATTCAACATTCTCGATAACCACGACCGTATCTTTTTTTAGAAAATAGGGTGCGGTTGAAGTAACCTGATACCCCTTTGGTAAACGCTTCAACAATTCGTTCTCGAGTTTTGTAGTGGTAATGTAAACGGCTTGCGGTTCAAGAATTGCAAACGCCTCTGGGCTGAGCCTAGGCAGGGGTTTCCACGATCCCTCGCGCGAAAGAGAATCTTCTGGATTGGTGGTATTGCTATCCACATTCAGTTCAAATATGGGATGGCTACCATAGACGACCCATGATGATTCCAAACAACCATAGGCTGCAACTTTTCGGGTGGGCGAGACGTTACTGACGTTAGCCAGCAGTATTTGGATTTCTCGAGTCGAATCGACCACGCCCGCGCCCCAACTCCAAAGCCCAGCACTGAAAAGCACCGCGCCGACTACGATCCCAACGACGGACGTATTCGGTGAATGCTCCAGTCGCAAAAAGCCAAAAACAGCGGCAACCATCAGGGGTAAAGGCAGCAGGCAGAGACTCCAATTTC
>JAHEAM010000163.1:409-7924 GCA_024642765.1 Planctomycetaceae bacterium | reverse complement strand
TTCAAGAGTGTCCGCATTGAGACAAAACAAACCCTCGTTGACACAATACAACCGGTTTCCAATAAGAACTGGCGTGTGTGTGTCCGGCACAATTCTCAAGTTCTCCGCCTGTGGCTCGGGGGCGGGCCTGCCAGCGACGAATCGGTAAAGCCGTGCACCGTTATTTTCCGAAAAAAGCCAAAGACGTTCCTCTTGAACAATCGGAGTCACGACGTTGAAATCGCCGGTCTCAGCAGGAGTAATTGTCCAAATTCGTTTTCCCGTATCGACGTTCCACCCACCAACCGTAGTCTCGTCATATCCGATGAGTTGCCTGACGCCATTCGGTGCAGCCTCCACGAACGACGAATAAGAAATCGGTTCACCGCCTTCTGTCCAGACTGTTTTGCCATCGAGGCCTAGTCGAACAATACTTGATTTCGAGCTGCCGGTTTGGACTAGTAACGAATCGTCAATCAATAGGGGTGAACCACAGAAGCCCCAAATTGGTAGTTTTGCACCAAAATCCTTTCCTAGGTTTTTCGTCCAGATGCTGACGCCGGTATTTCGGTCGACACAATTAAGGTGTCCAAACGCGCCGAGCATCACGATCTGGTTCTTGACGATGAGTGGTGTTGCACGCGGAGCGCGGCCGTAGTCCATCTTGCCCTTGCACTTATATTCCATTTGCCAGAGTAACTTGCCGCTTTGAATGTCCAACGCTGAAAAAATGTCGCGTTCATCAAGTGCGTCACGCGACGAAACGATGACGATCCGCTCATCGGCAGCCAAACCACCCAAACTGATGCTCGAAAGACTTATTTGCCATTGAATTGGCAGTGGAGCGGGCAATTTTTGTGGTAACCAAGAAACATGGCCGTCGTGGCGTTCACCCCGCCAAGACGGCCAAGTGCTTAATTCTTTTTTTTTGCGGTCGGCTGCGAAATTCTGGCAGTTGTTTCCGGGTTTGTCTCGGATGAGTCTGCGGCGATCGCAACGAAGCCGTTTTTTGTCTCCAGACCTTTCAACAAGTCAGTGTCGTTCTTCACGTCTAGCAGGGCGAAGCGAATGGCTTCCAACCGTTTCGAGCCAAGTGAAGTTGCAGCAAACGCCGAAACAAATTTTACGGGGCCGGTTTCCGCAACAATCCGTAGGTCACCCTTTTGAATCGTCCCGCAGCCCTCGAGTAGCGGTTTGGCGTAACTAGAGATCACGGCAGCTGCTTTTGAGTCAGGTTCCATTTCAATCAATGTTGTAGCTGCAGTACTGCAAGCCCCAAAACATTTGCGACTGTCGGAGATCGCCACTGAATTATCCGCCAATAACTTTAGCGGTGCTGCAAACTTCTCGTCACACTCTTCAGACCCAAACAATATTTCGTACCCAGCCAGGTCGCTGAGTGTCTTCGCCGCATCGCCTTTTCGGACAACGATTAAGCCGTGTTGGGTCAAATCGCCGTTTTTGCCCGACAATTGCGCGAGAGCTTGTACCTCAATTTTAGCAGCTGCAGCATCGGCCAAAACAACGGAGTGTTTTCCGACAATAATATCGACTCGGCCCTCTGAATCTTTCAAGGCCGTCTTGAGTGACTCGGCCCAAAACACGTTGATGGGCGAACCGAGTTTTTTCTCCAGGTGCTTCGCCAACAGTTCGTATTTTCGCTGGGCATAGCCCTTCACGCAATCGCAAGCTAATGGTGCTGCTAAAGGGTCCATGACCACCAAGACCAAAGCGTTGCCGGCTTCTTGATTGTCTTGTGTGACTTGGGCAATCGCCGTATTCCAAACAAAAGTCAGAGTGCAAAGTAAGCAACCCAATAACCTGAAGCGAATCATGTTCCTACCTAATGCTCGGATCCAAATGTTAGAATATCGAAAAGATGTGGCGCTGTTATTCATCTCGGACAAACGTCCCGATCCATTGGACATCCATCCCGCCGTCCAAATTGATGCCAAACTTAATCTCTTTGTCGTTGGTAAATTCTGCGACGATTTTGAGCGACTCGACTTGTTCCTTAAAGATCGAAATCGAGAGTTGTTGTTTGTCTTGGCGAACAGCGTGCCACGACACTTCTTCAAACATGTTTATCTGTGTCGAGTTGGGAACAGCGGTAACTGCGTTTTCTTTTTGGAAGTCGATTGCCTTGAATCCATAGAAATCGACAAGGCTCATGTTCTGTTCTTCGTCAGCATCGGCTGTGACTTTCTTATTGGTGGCAGGGGCGTTTTTTAGTTTCCATTTCCCGATTAGTTTCACGCCAAGCCCCTCGGTTGCCTCACGCGTCTCGCGTTCGTTATCCGTCTCCCCCTTGATCTCAGAGATCTTGACTAACACGCAAATGGCCCCTTCGTCTTCGTACATCATGTAGTACCGATCGAGTTTCGTGTCGTGGGCCAGCGCCACATTTTTGCAGCCACCACCAATTTTAGCTTTGCCGATCGTACCCAAAAGTTTGCCTTCGGCGTCGAAGCGTTTGATGGTTCCGATACTTGACTCGGCCGTGATAATGTCGCCGTTTTCGCAGCAACGAACATTCATCGGGTTGCAACAACTGCCGAACCCTTCGTCTCCAGTGCGATCTTGCTGGCCAAATTTCGAAATCATTTTTCCTTTGCTGTCGTAAATTCCCACTCGGAACTTGGTGTTTTCAGCAATCAGCAATTTGTCATCGCAGGCTTGGATGTCCATTTGACCGCAACAGCCGGACAAGTTGCCCTTGACCATTTCAGGGTTTTCAAAATCCTTGGTGACTTTCCAAATGTCATAGCCAAAGCCTTCGTTGGAACGGCAGGTCACGAAGACGTTGGAGTCTCCGATGGCTATGGAATTCACTGAACCCATTTGGCTAATGGATCGGTCGATCTCGACATCTTCAATTCCTTTTCCGCCGGAGAACTTTTTGATTTGCTCGCTGTAGGTGTCAAGCATCGATTCAAGCTGCGATGTCTCGTAGTTTTTGAAAATGGTGAGCAGTTGGACGTCTTGGTCGTCGTCTTCCGCGTCATCGTCGCCTTCTTCTTCATTTTGGTTCGTCGCGGCTTCGGTTTCAGCGGCAGAATTGTCGTTGTCTTTCGCATCCAAGGCTTGTTGTATGATTCGTAATTGTCGTTCGTAAACGCTGGCCATTTGGGCACGCTCTTGCAGCAGTTTTTCTTTAGCCACTTCTCGCAAGTTGTCTTGGTCCATCAAATTTGGCGTCAGTGTGCGTTTTAACAATTCACCATTCTCGGAGAATTTACAAAGGGCAGAATTGCCGGCGACATAAAGGAAACCTGATTTGTCGAAATTGACAGCCGTTGGTGCGAAGTCCAATGGGATTTCGCTGAGGAGCTGCCAGTCAGGTGAATAGGTTTGCACGAATCCGGCGACCTTCGAGTCATCGTCTTCGGGAGTGGAACCGACAGCAGCGACGATATTTCCGTTTCGGTCAAGACAAAAAGTATTCAAGTGAACATTTGCCGCGTTGCCGATCGGGCGCAATAATTTGACTTGCTTGTGAGTTGGATCGCCATCACGGGACGAAATCGAGCCACTGTCCCTTGAGCCATTGTCCATTGCGGAAACTGAACAGGCAAACAACAAACCGAATGCGATACATAAAAACTGCTTCACGTTTCCACCTCTTTACTCAAGGGCAACTTAGAAATTTTTTTCATTAGTCTAACAAATACGCCTCTGCCGTATTAAGCAATTAATCTGCAAAAGCACTATATTTTTGAGAAAAGTAAAATTTGCCATCCAATTCTTACGGAAGATAAACGGCGTTTATTGAATGCTAGGCGGGAACGAAAACCAGAAAAAAAAGCTGCCCCCAAATTATTGAAGAGGCAGCTTCGAACGTTGCAGTTGTTTAAGCTCGTCGTTTTTGTTGTTCTGCAAAAGGCTTATTTGTCGCCTTTTTCCTCTTCAACCTTTTTGAATTCTCCCAACAATTGCTCGCTGCCTTCCTCCGAAGTGAACTCGGTCGGCCGATCGCCTTGGCCTGGTCGCACGAGGGCCATGATTAGTTTGCCGTCCTCGATTTTATAAATCCCCAACAAGAAATCAGGCGCTCCCTGGGGCATAAAATCGAACTGTTTAGGGTCGGTCGAACCGTTCAGACGAAATTCACATTCCGCTTCATCATCGGGCCCGGTGTTTCCAGTCACGATCAAGCCATCTTTCGAGAAGGTCATGGACATCGATTCGACAATTTGTTCTGGTGCTTCCTGACCGTTTCCAACCAACCTAACTGCCTTCCACGTTCCAATTAATGTCTTGAGCGCTTCGGCATCGATTTTTGTTTTGGGTTCCTGTTCCTTTTTCTCTGCAGCAGGCGCGTCTTGAGCACAAACTGGTGCATGGCCAAAGAATGCGATAACGCCGGCTGTTAAAATGGAAGCGAGGAGTGCGCGGTTTGTAAATCGAAAAAACATTTTTTCTGATCCTTTTGATTTTTTGTGTTCAACAAAGACGTTGGATAAGTCAGGCCCTGATTCTCAATTTGCCCAAGCGATTGATGCGCGGCCCAATAGTCACGCAACACTATGGCACTAACTTGATTGACGCGAAAGGCTTCGCAACTGGTAGACATACGTTTTTGGCAAAAAAGACTGCTTCAACCAAGCAAATTCCGCCTAGCGGTTGGAAGACGAACGTCGTTTCAATAGTTGGAGTTGAAGTTGGGTGCGGATTCTATTTCAATGGCGCTATCTGGTCCAAGGCGAGAAAGGTCGATCGTACGAACATCAGGTGGATTCGGCATCGTCCAGAGCTTTTCCGGATCGCCATAAAGTGCGTTGATCGTGTAGTTTCCCAGGATAACGGAAAGCGTTGATTCAGAAGCGTTAGGAGTGGTCACATGAATGACGATTTTCTTAGGCAAGCTGACATTGTGTTCGGCAATATACTTGTGTTCGCCGGAGTCGATATATGCCAACGGGCGACCTTGGTCGTCGTAAAATGCCTGTTGAACAACCAAGCCGCTCTTGGGGTCGACGACTGTAAGTCGAATAGTTGTTGCCTGACCGTTGTTGAGATAAGACGTGATTTGCAAGCGTCCATCTGCACGCTGCGTTGGACCGGTATGTTTATCCGTTGGCACGAATTCAATTAGACCTAACCCGTCAATCAACCACTGAGGTTGCAGTTGCAACTGCTGTTGGATGGCACTGTTTCTGTATTCGGCATGCCGTGCGAAATACAGTGCGGGTGGATCGCCGGGTGTTGACGCCTGTTTCCAAATCCAAAAAACGTCTTCGTTGCTGCCAAGATCAAAACCATTCATGCCCATTAGGCCAGCGGTCATTCGCAGTCGATCAGGGCGTTCGACCACAAGGTCGCCACGCAACATGGCGGGCACCCCACTCATTGAGACACGTACGTCGGACTTGATTTGCTTGACGCGGCGACTGTGTTCATTGATGGTGGTCACGATTTGCGTTAGCGACGAAGTGGGTTCCAGGACTAACGGACTGCTTGATGACTCCGCTCGAAAACGATTCATCAAGTGGCAGCCTGTTTGCCATGGGAGCAACAGGGCGATGATAAGTAATGAGTATCGAACCGAAGAACCACGGCGATTAGTCGTTTGCGGGTGAAACATGCGTCTCTCCGTGTTCTACTTGGTCGGTAAACAATTTTTCAGCTAGGTCCGTTTGTAGTTCTGCGACTTCTTCGACTTGAAGCTCGCACTCGAGAACTTCGTAATCATTTTTGTTTTTTGCGTCATGGAGCATCATGTACTTCTTTTGGCCACGTACCGTTGTTTCTCTCCATTGCACAATGCGTTTTCTCACGAGCACTAGAGCCATTACAAACGCCATTGGTTGTTGGTCGGGTTGTGAGAGAGCATGTTCAAAGAACGCCAGTAAAACATCGTTGGGCGCCCAGTACACGCGTCCTTTGTCGGCAAATGGGACCTGACTTGTCCACCAACCAATGCAGTCGTCTGGTGGGCTTGTCCAATTCGCTTCAGAAAAATCCAGCCGCGCCAAACTGCCGTTGGCCTGTTCGACGAGGGCACTTACGAACCGTTGGCCTGGCCCAATGTCTTGTTCGGTCACGCTGCACTTTCGCGTCGGACGTTTGAAGTCAAACTCGATCATGCGTTTCTCTAAGACGGGGTTCAGAAACTAAAAAGGCTGCGAATCCTAGGAGAATTCAGTTAGTGGCACAAGGCAGAAAAACACTCCCAAAAACGGCGGGCCTTACAGGGTTTGGGCAAGAAATGTATATTTTTCCGGAAATGACCAATCAGCGTCCGCAACATTTTTATTCGAGTCACGCTATGTAAACGGCTCGATTTTTGCCGCTATTTCTTTCCTGATGCGAGTAGATTGCCAAGATCGCGAAAACTCCTCCATTGTTTCTCAGGATGTTTGGTCGGATTGTGAGATGTGTAGGGTAAAGTAGTGTCTGCCCCGATTGTTGTACGGCCGTTTTTTAGAGTCTTGGATGATTACCAGTAACTTCATTTCGAGTGTCGCCAAATTCGCTGACCGATATCGCGATCTTGGTGACGAGAAACTGCGGGAAATGTGCTTGGAGATCGGCGGCGATTTAAGAGAGTCGGGGAGTCTTGTTACCCACATTCCCGCAATCTCGGCTTTGGTTCAAACGGCATCGGCGCGAACGCTCGGAATGCCACATTATCACGTCCAGTTGATTGGCGGTGCCCAATTGGCGACTGGGCATATTGTTGAAATGCGGACGGGTGAAGGGAAAACACTGACCGCCGTTATTCCATTGGTTGCCCATGCCATGTACCGGCGCGGTGCACTTTTGGCGACGGCAAACGATTATCTCGCCCATCGCGATGCTGAATTGAACGGGCCGATCTATCGGTTGTTGGGGTTGAGCGTGGGTGTCGTGCAAACGGACATGAGTCGTGCTCAGCGCCGCAAGGCCTATGCGGCTGATGTGACCTATGGCACCATGAAAGAGTTCGGATTTGATTTCCTGCGTGATTACCTTTACAAACGCCAAATACAACAAGACCAATTTTGGATGGGTGGTTCGAGCGCAAATTCAAGTGACGAGATGGCGGCGGTTCAGCGCGAGCCATATTTTATTCTCGTGGACGAAGCGGACAGTATTCTCATCGATGATGCTCGTACGCCACTAATCTTAAGCGGTCAAGCAGATGAAGAAGCTCATGCTCGACAAAATAACTTGTTTCAGTGGTGTGCTCTGTCGGCCCCCAAGTTCATCGAAGATGAGCATTATTTTTATGACAAGGAAAAACGTCGCGTAGAGCTTTCGATTTTGGGAACGCAACAGGTTCGTGCACTTGAGAAACCGCCGGAATTGCGAGGTGTTGGCCTGCTTGAGCTTTACGATTCTATTGAGCGAGCCATACAAGTGGCACGCGATTATCTTCTCAATCGGGATTATGTTGTTCGAGATGGTGAAATCATGATCGTCGATGAATCGACAGGCCGCATTTCTCAGGGGCGTCGATGGAGTCGAGGGATACATCAAGCGATCGAAGCCAAAGAAAGCGTCAAGGTCAGTGCTGAGACAAAGACGCAAGCCAAGGTTACGGTGCAGGCGTTT
>JAHEAM010000163.1:0-399 GCA_024642765.1 Planctomycetaceae bacterium | reverse complement strand
TGCCGGAATGACCGGAACTGCATCAAGTGCAACTCGTGAATTTCGCAGCGTTTATGGAACGCGAGTCAAAGTGTTACCAACGAACAAGCCGATTCAACAATTCGAATACCTGATCCAGGTTGCCCCGACCGAAGAAGCGAAATGGGAGTTGGTTGTCCAACAAATTCGCGAAATTCACGAACAGCGCCGCCCAATCTTGGTGGGAACGCGTTCGATTGCCAAGTCGGAAGTACTTTCGAAGCTTCTAACGGACAGCGGAATCGCCCACTGCGTTTTGAACGCCAATCATATTGAGCGCGAGGCTGAGATTGTCTCAATGGCCGGCGTTATGGCAAACGTTACTGTCGCCACCAACATGGCTGGTCGAGGCACTGACATTCAAATTACGGATGAAGTTCG
>JAHEAM010000634.1 GCA_024642765.1 Planctomycetaceae bacterium | reverse complement strand
GCCGTCGGGTAGTCGTAGGCAGTCAGCATTGTGATTGCGACGCCTTTGTTTTTCATATCTACAATGTTTGGAACCGAGACTCGTTTCTCTCGTTTTTTCGCCATGAATGTTCTTTGGATAGGGTCGATTGGGCTATCTAAATCTACAGATCGCAATTTCCGCCGTATTCAGGCAATATGTGCTTTCGCACGGAATGGTTGCAAGTAACTTATCACAATTTTAGAGCAAACAAGCCACGATGTAAGTGCCAGCAATTAGTCGACCGTACGAGTTCATCCTGATTTGCAGTATCGATCCCGCGTAGAATGTCGTTGTGATGGCGGCTAGAATGTTTGCCAGCCTCGTGTGCATCATCCAGTGCACACGTTTTTTGGGTTAATTACTTTTTGGGGAACTAAAAAATGAATCGAAAATTCTTGGGTTTGGCCAAACAATGCGGTTTCAGATTTGTTGCCGTCTCGTTTGCAATTGCGACCTTGGTGCTGCCTGCGGAGTTGTGCGTTGCTCAGGATAAGGACGAAAAGACACAAACGACTCAAGCGAGTGATGGCGACAAAGGAGCGACCCAAGCCAAGGCCGAAAAGCCCGCGCGGAAACCAATCTACGACGAAGCAGCTGATGCAGCCTTGCAAGTCGAGCAGGCACTGGCCAAGGCTAAAACAGAAAATCGCCGCGTCCTGATTCAATGGGGAGGCAATTGGTGCGGTTGGTGCCATTTGCTCCACGATATGTTCGAAAAGAATGCGAAGATTCGGCGAGAGTTGATGTACGAGTACGATGTCGTGTTGGTCGATATCGGACACATGGACAAGAACGAAGATTTGCTCAAAAAATTCGATGTTGATCTCAAGGGCAATGGTGTTCCGTTTTTGACCGTTCTAGATTCCGATGGCAAGGTTCTCTCCAATCAAGAAACGTCTTCACTTGAATCCAAAGAAGAAGGTGCCCACGAGCACGATGAAGCTGCTGTTATGGGATTTCTGACCAAGTTTCATACAACTCCAACCAATGCCGAAACGGCTCTCTCCTCGGCAATGGATGCTGCGAAGAATGAAGGCAAGTTGGTTTTCTTGCACTTCGGTGCTCCATGGTGCGGATGGTGTCATCACTTGGAAAACTGGATGGCCGAACCGGAGGTCGCCGAGCAACTAAACGCTGCCTTCGTAGATGTTAAAGTTGATAATGATCGGATGGAAAATGCCGAAGCGGTTTATGACAAATACTGCAAAGTCAAAAGCGGTATTCCCTGGTTTGTGTTCCTCGATCCAGCGACGGGTGAAGAAGTCGTGAACAGCGATGGCCCGCAGGGCAACCTTGGTTTTCCATCAACCGATGAAGAAATAGGCTATTTCTGTGAGATGCTCGAGAAATGCGGCGATCGCTTTGATGCAGAAAAAATCGAATGGATGCGAAAGTCGTTGGTTGCTAACCGTGAAAAACGTGAAGCCGCTAGGCCAAAGAAATAAAGTTGTTGAAACATAGATGCTCTTACTGCAAGGCACCAAGCCTGGGGGAAATCCTCCAGGCTTGTTTTATTTGGTACAAAGCAGAAAATGTACCTTCGAATCAGTCGTTGATGTTGTTCTCGATTTTTGAAACGGATCTGCCGAAGCAATGAAGTATCTCGTAACAGGTTGCGCTGGGTTTATCGCAGCCAGAGTCGCCAGCATGTTGATGGAATCGGGGCATTCCGTAGTCGGCGTTGACAATTTGAATGACTATTATGATGTTTCCTTAAAACAACACCGCCTGGATTCACTTACGAATCAAGGCAAGAAAAGCGGGCTCTTTGAATTCAAATTGCTTGACTTAGAAAACCGAGGCTCCATCGCAGCACTGCTGGATTCGCATTCAGACATTTCTGGAATTCTCAATCTCGCGGCGCGGGCCGGCGTACGCTACAGCATGGTGAACCCGCACGTTTACATGACCACCAACGCGATGGGGAATCTCAACCTGCTCGAGGAAATGAAAGATCGAAAAATCATTAAGTACGTGTTAGCCAGCACCTCGTCGTTGTATGCTGGACAGGAAATGCCATTTCGCGAAGATCTTGCGGTCAACACGCCAATCTCTTCGTATGCGGCGTCAAAAAAGTCTGCTGAGGTAATGGCTTATTCGCATCATTTTCTGTACGGGATTGATGTTTCGATTTGCCGGTACTTCACGGTTTACGGACCGGCGGGTA
>JAHEAM010000633.1 GCA_024642765.1 Planctomycetaceae bacterium | reverse complement strand
TCACCAGATTGAATTGAAGCCTTGAGGTTTTCAAGGTCTGAAATGAGTTTTTCGATCATCGAAATGACTTGTTTTGGTTGCATGAAAACTATTCTGAGAAGTTTTTTTGAAAACGCAAGTACTTTGATGACAACAACTTGCAGTTGCAAAAGCCATTTTAGTTATGACAACCATTTTGACAATGGTATTTCTTGTGCTAAAACGTCTTTTTTGTAGGAAGGAATTCAACTCAGAAAAGCATCCAATTTTCGTGCAGATCACTTAAAAAAAGGCAATTGAAATGGGTAGAAAAGGTATCTCGCAAGTTAGCAAGGTAGCCGCAGAAGGGGCATGTTTGGGTTGTATGAAAAAACCCAGCAACCTTCGCTTGATTCGCGGACTTTGTTCGTCTTGCTACCAAGCAGCTCGACGGCTTGTCGTGAACAAAAAGACAACCGAAAGGGAGCTTGTACGCCAGGGAAAAATGCTCAGCAAGGCAAACAGTGGTCGACCAGCATCAAATCCAATCACTTTAAGTTCGAGAGGCCTGTAGCCATGCCTACCGTCAAGAGCCGAACACGGATCGCGCGAACTGGAGTTCTAGACCCATCGCGAATGTACACGCCCCAAGCGTTGAATCGAATTGGGATTGGCGCAGTGCTGCTGATGGACGCCCGACGAAGTGGGGTCGTCTCTGCCTACAACGTAAATGGCGATTGTTGGTACGACGGTTCGGAATTGATTGCTTGGTTGAAAACAAAACCTCGAAAAGTTGTGGGCAAGTGAAATCAATGATCGCTACGCGCATAGGATCGAAATACTAGGCTGCAAGGGACGCGGCCTAATCATGGATGGTGACGCTTACTGGTCGGCACGACGCGAGCCAGTGGCTTTTGTGAATACTGTATCAAGGAGAAAACGGAATGTTAGTGCTTTCGCGCAGAGTTCAAGAGTCGATTCGAATTGATGATCAAATTGTAATAACGGTGCTTCGAATTAAAGGCAGTGCTGTTCGAATCGGTATCGATGCGCCACCGGCAATCCGGATCATTCGCGACGAGTTGAAGCCGATCCAGACAACCGCCGCGACATCAATCGCGCCTTTGATAGTTCAGGAGGTGTCCTGATGGCCTCGCTTATAAACGTTACGTGCCGCGATCACGAAATTCGGTTTGAGTTACTCGGAACCAGCGTCGACGGCAAAGCTCGAACCATTTCGGGCGACGTGATCGTAGACGAAATTGAGATTGGCTTTTTGATATCAATCATCAGCCGTGGGCGCATGCTCGGAGTTGGAATCAAAGTTGATCGACCGGATCGCAGCGATATGTTCTCAACTCCCTTCGAGGATTACACCAACCACGAACGGCTGGCTTACGGTCTACGTGAAATTTCTGAGGATGTGCCCGCATCCGTTCGCCTACTTGTAATTCAACACATTGATCAGTTGGCGACGTCTCTGCGCGAGCAGTTCACGGCGACGCCAACGCGATTGCAAAAGCTCCGTGCTTGGCTATTTGGAAGCGAGGAGACGGGCAAGTGACGCAACCAACGCTATTCGATGTCGAGCCGCGCAACGTAAACCAGTACGGTTACCAGATCGAGGATTCGCAATCCAAGCCAATCGCTCGGCGTAATGATCCTGCAACGAGCAAACGATCTGCGGCGGCGATCGAATCAAAACTAAGCGACCTAGAGCAGGCGTTCATGACGGCATTGCGATCGTTTTCGTATCCGGTGACGGCGCAGGAAGTAGCCGACGGAGCTTTTCCAATCACAAAGGATTCCGACATCCGAAAAGGGTTGTCGCGCCGTGAATCGATCCGCAAACGAGCTGGTGAATTGACCAAGCCTAAGTTCGACAAACAAGGCGGCATTATCCGGCCTGCACAAATCCGCATTGTTGGCGAACGCGAATGCCGAGCAACTGGAAACGTCGCCAGCGTTTACGAGGAGATCGAGCGATGACTGTGACGCTACCTCGATCTCTCGAAGAATCGATCCAGAACGGTCGTAAGTTTATCCGCAGCGGGATCTCGATCGACGATTTTTTGAAACTCGATCAACACGAACAAGACGACGTTTGCGAAGAACATCGCGTCGAGCAAAACCGAGTCGAACAACTTGGGACTTGCTCGGGCAACTGCACGTCGAGTTGTTACACGACTCATCCAAACGGCGAAACGGTTTGCCGCTGGACGTATCGAGCG
>JAHEAM010000632.1 GCA_024642765.1 Planctomycetaceae bacterium | reverse complement strand
CGAATAGTTGTTTCAAGCCCTAGGATCATTACAACCCACAAGCCAAGCATTTAGGAAAAGACTTTGTTGGGCTTTTTTGAAAGCTTGGTCTTCATGAAAGCCTACGTTTACTTATCAACTTACCACTTTTCGAACTGATCGCGGTGTGAGAACCCATGAAATCTAGACTTTGTAAACGACTCTTCAAATTCCTACGCGAGGAAGATGGACCAACAGCGGTGGAATATGCCATCATGTTGGCCGCGATTTTCTTGGCTTGCGTGGCATCTATCGGTTCAATGGGCACAGCCCTCAACCAAAAGTTCAACAACATCGAACAACAAATGCCGAAGTAGTTACTGTTGTTGGTCGCCAATAACGCGATCAGCTGGAAAGTGCAAAAAAAGTACCCATTCAAGGGATGGCAATCCAGCTACTAGGAATTTGTTAAGCGATTTCCATCAACTGAATCGTTCTGAGTTTGATGCAATAGGCTTTTTACTGAGTAAAAAGCCAAGTGGCCGTTCACTCCGTCAACGATCGCAAAAAAATGTTGTTGAACTCGCTGCGGCAAAATGAATTTGCTGATCAAATCGGTACGCCGTTCCAGCGTACGAAGGCTTCCATGGCGTAGTATTCCGGCAGGCCGATTTGGTTGTATTGGTTGGCCGTGTTGACGTTGCGATCGACGGCGCGTTGCCAAAATTCCCTGGGATCCGAACCCGGAAAGAGAGCTTCGTCTTTTTGGCTTTCGTGCATGAAGATCGCCTTTTTCTTGAGTGCCACATCGCTCACACTGAGTGGAATGGCCAGGTCAATTTCGTGCAATTCATATTCTTGCCAAGCCCCGCGGTACAAGAGCACCTCGGGGATATTTCCAGTTGATTCTTTGATTTCAAACAGACTTTGAAAAATCGCTTCTGCACAAACGCGATGTGTTCCATGTGGGTCGGAAAGATCGCCAGCCACATAAATTTGGTCGGGCTGAATTGACAGGATCAAGTCCGATATCATGCGGACGTCTTCAGGTCCCCACGGATTCTTGTCGATAGTTCCTGTGCGATAGAACGGCAAGTCGAGAAAGTGGCAGTTCTGCTCTTCGCAGCCGACTTTAATCGCGCCAGCCTTCGCTTCGCTCCAGCGGATCAGGGCCTTAATTTTGCGTACGGCGTCGATGTCCGGGGCACCTGCAGCCTTGGTTTTCAAAGCCAAATTGACTCGTTTCTCGACCTCTAGACTTCGTTCGCGATCGATATCGAACATGCGATTGTATTCTGAGACAAGGTCTGCGACCCGTTGTGCATCGTGATCGAAGACCGCAATATTACCGCTTGTCATGTAGGCAATGTGGGTTTCGTGTCCATCTTGATTCAATCGAATCAAGGTGCCGCCCATACTAATCACGTCGTCGTCGGGATGGGGGCTAAAGCAGATCGCTTTTTTCTTTTGCTCGACGCCTGCGGGGTGTTCAACGATCGTGTTGAACATATGCCGAAAGACTTCGTTGCAAATCGAAAGGGCGCTACCTTTTTTCTCAAGCAGCTGATGCATGCCGTTTTGACGAAAATCTTCGTCTTCAAGTTTCGACAACGCTTTTTCTGTTTTCTTGCAAAGCCAAATGATCGCGCGCCGAATCAATTGTTCATCCCACTGAACGGCACCGAGTTTCCAAGGCGTCTTTTGGGCAGTGAGTTCGCCAGCGGCGGCTTCGTCGACCAAGAAAAGTGTGTCGGGATGATTTTTCAGAAACGTTGCAGGTATACGATCGGTCGCGACATTTTCAGCTGTTTGTTGAATAATCCGTGCCTTGTGTTCGCCTAATGCCATCAACAGGATTTTCCGTGACTCGAGGATTGTTCCCAATCCCATCGTCAACGCCTGCGTAGGAACATTGTCGATTCCAAAAAAATCACTGGCCGCAGCTCGACGCGATGCTGGGTCGAGTTGCACCAACCTCATTCGGCTATCGGCGGCACTGAAGGGTTCGTTGAATCCGATGTGTCCATTGCTTCCGATTCCCAGCAACGCCAAATCCAGTCCGCCGACTTGCGCAATTTTCGCTTCGTAGTTGCGACAATACTCGGCTACGTCTTGCAGTGGAATGGTGCCGTCAGGGATATTCACATTTTCGGGTGGAATGTTGATGTGATTCAAGAAGTGTTCGACGATCCAACGCCGGTAACTTTGCAGCGTGTCGGCCGTAATCCCAAA
>JAHEAM010000631.1 GCA_024642765.1 Planctomycetaceae bacterium | reverse complement strand
TTCAGCCATTGCTCGAGCTTCGACTTCGCAAGCGGCTGCAAATTCCAATTGCGAATTTTCGATCATGCTTTGCGCGAGTATGTTTGCGGCACAGGGGTGGATCTGCAAGTTGGATTTGATTGCCGCTAGACTTCGTTCCTTGATTTGCCCTCTCTCGTTTGGTGAAAGGTCCAGAACGCGATGTTGTGATTCTCGATGCACAATCGCGTCATGCATGGCATCCGGCATGTCGATAATGGAGCAAGCCGCCTCAAGTAATTGATCTTGGGAGACAGTGGCTCGAACGACCCCCAATTCTACCGCGCGATCTGAGCTGAAGAGCTGCGAACTTGCGATCAACTCAATCGCCAGCTCCAAGCCAACGAGTCGTGGCAAACGAACAGTCCCCGCCCAACCTGGAATCAAGCCGAGTTTAGTTTCCGGTAGGCCCAATAGCGTGCGACGATCGTTCGAAGCGATCACGAAATGACATCCGAGCGCAAGCTCTAGCCCGCCTCCGACGCATGCGCCGTGAACAGCCGCAACAGTCACAAAGGGAACTTCCTGCCAACGATTATAGAGTCGCTGACCTCGTCGACAGAATTCTTGAATTTCGTGATCCGACCAATCCAGTGTCGCAATGATTGCATTTAAGTCGGCTCCAGCAACAAAAATCTTCTCCTTGGCAGACGACATCACGGCGCCTTTGATTCCTGGTCTTGCGCACAGCCAATCGAGGGCTCGCTCCAAATCGTCTTGAAGCGCTGCGGAAATAACATTTGCGGACTTACCCGGCATGTCGAGAATGACGTTTGCGATGTCCTGACGCAGCCACTCGACCCTCAAGTTTTCAAGTTTTAAAAGTTCTGACATGAAAAGAATGGACCTGTTTTGATTTTACCGCGGTGTCACCACCCTAAATTGGCGCTTTGTGCTTTGACGCATTGGTAATTTGCAAGTTTTGTTTTAGACTGACTTTAGATTTCTTTAAAGCCCCAACGCGAATTCTCTTTGAACATGCAACAAATTTCCTGGCGTCATTATGTACGAATCGAATTGTTCAGCTTTTTCCTGGGCGTATTACTAATAGCGGTGGGGTGCGTACCAAAAAGCACGAACGAGACTGCGGCCTCAGGTCGATCGCAAGGCCGAAATAACGACTTGATTTCCGTGACGGTTGAAATCGACTTTGGTGGAGAACCACCGAATTACCTTGGCGAGACGAAGATTCTGCAGGGCAAAACCGTGTTTGATGCGTTGCTTGGATTGTCAATGACCAAAATCGAGTTTGTTGGCAAGGGCGAAACGTGTTTCGTGAAATCGATCAATGGCGTTGCCAACGGTGGGGCGCCCGGGCCGAATTGGACATACCGTGTGAACGATACGCTGAGCAAACAAAGTGCTGGTGCTTACGTCTTGAACGACGGCGATACGGTCCTGTGGAAGCTGGGTGGTTACGATCCGGATGACAAATGACCCACAAAAGCGCCACATATTGGTCGTTCGGAATGCTGCGTGTTAGAATACAAAGAGATTAGAATACAAATAGAAACTAATGACCTGCGTTACGTTCGATCAAATACAAACACAGAAACACCATGTTGAAACATTCTCAAAAAGTCACGGTTGCCGTTATGGGCGTCATGATTGCAATGGCATTCGTAAGCCGATTCATGATTGACCTTCCAAACTTCAAACCTGTCGGTGGATTTGCGATTTTGAGCGGCATGATGTTTTCGACGCGTCTGCGAGCTTTGGCGGTCCCATTGATTGCCATGCTATTTTCGGACTTGTATTTTGGAATGGCCGAGCTGTGGGTGACATTGAGTGTATATGCAGCTCTCGGTTTCAATGTATTGTTGGGGCGGTGGTTGCTGCAGCGTTGGCAAAAAATATCTTCGCTGCCATCGCGACTCTTGGCGGCAGGGTCGACGACGATTCTGGCCTCGATTCAATTTTTCTTACTCACGAATTTTTCAGTATGGGCGGGCACCAGTTGGTACCCAAGGACTTGGGTTGGTTTGGTCGATTGTTTTCTTAACGCTTTGCCTTTCTTTCGATTCACATTCGCTGGCGATTTATTGTTCGCGGGCTTGCCGCTTGTAATCTTGGCTTGTTGCTTGGCTTATGCTTTAAGCATTAGCAAGAACTCTCATGAAAACACCGCGCGAGTGTTCGATGGCTCGCCGCGTTGACCTGTGTCGGACTCGGA
>JAHEAM010000630.1 GCA_024642765.1 Planctomycetaceae bacterium | reverse complement strand
CTGGAAACCGCAATTCCTAGAAGTTTTCCGCAGCTTTTTGACGTTTTTCGCTGCCGATCGTGCCGAAAATACAAGCCCGCAGCGCAAGCGTATGAACCCGCTTTCGATGGATAAGTTCCCTCTCAGGCGCTCATTGAAGTGACACGTTCGCGATTTTTTTGCAAATCACAACCTGCGGCGTAAGCGGGGGACGAGTCAAAATCGAAGTCCCCTTGTTTACGCTGCGGGTTACGAAAAAAGTGCAACTCCAAAACTCGCGCTGCGGCCCTGTATCGTTGCAACGTCAAAAGAGATCTGGATGCGTCGTTGCCACTATCTGGCGAATTGCGCTAATCGTCGAGTTTGAGAATCGATTCGGATTGAGATAAGGCGTCCTGGAAGACATAGTAGTCCGGATAATCAGCTACACATTTTTCGATGTATTGAGACCACTCACGACCCAATTCTTCAACTTGGGCAACGTCGCCTTTCTCGTGCGCCAATTTTCGCAAGTAGATGATGCACTGAGCGAAATCCAAAAGTTCGCCCGGCTCCAAGTCGGGTCGATTGACGAATTCTATTGCTGCCTGCCGCGCAATCTCTAACCATTTTTTTGCTTCGTCAAAATTTCCACTATCTAAATGGATGGACGCAATGTGCACTGCTGTTGCGCAAACATAGCGCCACTTTTGACTGGGCTCAGGAAAGGCTGTCTTCAATCGGACTGCCTCTTTATGCATTGTTTCGTATCGATTGAGGTTGTTGCTCGGTTCATCTAGTTTATACCGCCTGGGGTAAACCATCGTTTGTGTACAAATCAGCGCATCCAAGTAGTCCATGTTTTCGGGATGGTTCGTTGCAAGCTCCTCGATAATTTCGAATGCTTCAGCCAGTCTACCTTCCTCCTCACTTGGCAAACCCAATCGGTCGCGATCGATATGGTCGAGCCCCATTAACGAATGGAAAACGTCGAACCGAAGGGTGTGGTCGTCGGGATAGGCGTTCGCAAGTTCCAAAAATCGAGTGTGCGCCGTTTCGTAGGCCTCCAAAGCCTCCTCCCAGGTCCCCATCGTTGCACACACCTTGCCAAGCCGAAAATAAGAAGTGGCCGATTCGCGATAGATTTCGTCGTCGTCGGGATAGAGTTCGACCAAATCGTCGAGAAACTGAACGGACTTGATCAGCCGTTCGCGACGATATTTGAGCGACCCTGGTGTACTCATCAGCAATGTCTCCGCAGCCTTGTCGCCATATTCCAGAATGGCTTTCGCATTGGCCAATAACTGTGCGGAGTGTTCTTGCTCGACAACGGCTTGCCGCCAGAAGACGGTCGATGCAATGAATCCCGACAACAATGCCAGACAAAGTCCAACCGAAAGTCCACTGATGACAGGATTCGCCGTGCACCAACGCCAAAATCGCTGTCGCATATTGAGCGGGCGAGCCGCGACCGGTTTCCCGTCGATAAACCGCTGTAGGTCGGTTGCCATTTCCCGCATCGATGCATAACGATCCGCTGGCGATTTGGCGAGGCACTTCAAACAGATGCGTTCCAGATCAAGCGGGATTGCAGAATTGATACGAGTCGGCGGCACAGGCAAATGCGTTCGAAGTTCATCCAATGCTTTGAGCAAGTTGTCGCGCTCGAACGGTGCGCACCCCGCAATCACTTGATAGAGCGTTGCCCCTAAGCCATAGATATCAACAGAACGCGTTACTTCGCGTCGATTCGGATCGGCTTGCTCGGGAGCCAAATATCCAAGAGTCCCAACCAACAGTCCTGTCGCGGTCAGGGACTTGTCGTCTTCAAGGTTCAGTCGTTTGGCCAATCCAAAATCGGTGACGATCGGTTGCCCATCGACAGTAGTCAATATATTTCCAGGCTTCAGGTCGCGATGCAAGACATCTTGTTGATGAGCGTACTCCATCGCTTCTGCGATTTGGCAAAACAACTGCGCGATTTGCCGATAATCGAATCCCTTCTCCAGCACGAATTGGTCGATGCGAATCCCATCGATAAAGTTCATGACGAGGTAGGTCACTCCGTCCTCGCAGTTACCCGCATCGAGAGCCCTTACCAAGTTGGGATGGTTCAGTTTTTGCAAAACGAACCGTTCGATTTCTAACCGTTTGATGCCGTCCAGCCAGCGGTTCTCGAAAATTTTGACGGCAATTTTATGTTCCGGTCGATCTGCATGGTGACCCTCGTAAACTCTCC
>JAHEAM010000629.1:1646-2209 GCA_024642765.1 Planctomycetaceae bacterium | reverse complement strand
TTCCTTTTTGCGATAAATATGATCGCCCAGGGTAATACCATCAACCTCGGATTCCAGTAGTTTGCGATAAATTGAAGGCGTGAGCCCCGAGCCGCCGTCTGAATTTTCAGCGTTAACGATCACCACGTCTAGGGACTGTTGGCGGCGCAATACAGGAATGGCTTGCGTAACAATGTCGACCCCTGATCGTCCAACAATATCGCCAATGAAAAGAATGCGCAACAGCTAGGTTCCTACAAAGAGAAAAAGTTTGTCATAGTAAAATAAAGAGAAACTATTTC
This sequence comes from Planctomycetaceae bacterium, assembly GCA_024642765.1. Taxonomy (GTDB): domain Bacteria; phylum Planctomycetota; class Planctomycetia; order Pirellulales; family Pirellulaceae; genus BJ22. Next base: position 1,928 of record JAHEAM010000629.1, on the reverse strand, counting down.
GCAACTTCGATAAAACGTGACTCGCGAATAACGGTTACTTTGATCTCACCTGGATAGGCCAGACGCTCTTCGCAAGCCAGCGCAATATCACGAGCAACCTTTGCAGCCTTCATATCATCAGTATCGCGAGAATTCACAATCACCCGCAACTCACGGCCCGCTTGAATCGCGAAGGCTTGCTGCACACCAGGCAACTCAAGGGCAATGGCTTCGAGGTCTTCCATACGCTTGACGTACCGCTCAAGAGATTCGCGTCGAGCACCTGGCCGTGACGCACTGCAC
>JAHEAM010000629.1:0-1636 GCA_024642765.1 Planctomycetaceae bacterium | reverse complement strand
AAGGATGCTCGATCAAAATTTGATCGTGGTGTCCGAGTGCGGCATGCACGACTTCGGCACTTTCGTTATGGCGTTTCAAAATATCGGCACCGATTGCCGGATGACCACCTTCCATTTCATGATCCGCCGCCTTGCCAATGTCATGCAGCAAACCCGCTCGGCGAGCAATGTCTCCATCGAGACCAATCATCTCCGCGATCATTCCGGACAAGAAGCTAACTTCGACACTGTGCCGAAGAACATTTTGGCTGTAACTCGTGCGGAAATGCAATCGTCCCAAAAACTCTATGATGCGGGGATTCAAGTTATGAACGTTTACTTCTTGGCAAGCCTCCTTGGCCTTTTGAATCATAAAGCTCTGAATCTCTGTGGTCGTTTGCTTGACGACTTCTTCGATACGGCTGGGGTGGATCCGCCCGTCGTCGATTAGTTTCTCGAGAGCTTGCCGGGCAACCTCCCGTCGAACCGGATCGAATGCACTAACAATAACCACACCGGGCGTGTCATCAATTATCAAATCGACGCCCGTTTCTTTCTCGAAGCTGCGAATATTTCGGCCTTCGCGTCCAATGATTCGGCCCTTCATGTCGTCGTTGGGAATGTCAACCGAACTCGTCGTGCACTCCGCCGTGTGAGCTGCCGCAAATCGTTGTACGGCCATCAAAACGACTTCACGCGATTTCTCGTCACACTGCTCTTTGAGTAACTGTTCGTGTCGCATAAGTCGATCACCAACCTCTGCAGAAAGGTCGTCTTCCAAGAGTTTGAGTAAGCGTTTTGTCGCTTCTTCCTTGCTCAAGCCGGTGATTTTGTGCAACTGCTGTTGTTGTTTGTCAAAGATCTCCTCAAGGTCTTTGGATCGCTGGGTCGCTTGCTCGAGTTTTGACTTCAGCCGATTCTGCGTCTGCTGAACGATAGCCTCTTGCTTCCGCAAATCTTCGGCTTGGTTTTCAAGTTGCGACTTTTGGCGGTCGAGGACTTTGCTACGCTCGTGAGCTTCCTCGCGAGCTTCATTGCGCAAACGATCGATTTCTGATTTGGAGTTCAGCTGAACTTCTTTGGCTTTGAGTTCAGATTCACGTACATTTGATTCGCCCTTGCGTTGGGCTTCGTCAAGAATCAATTTCGCTTTTGATTTGGCGTCGTTCTTGGTCAAAAAACCAAACAACCAAGTTGCAATCGCACCAAAAACCAGTCCTAGAATTCCGTACAGCCAATCCATAAACACGCCCCTATCGTTTGCCTACCGGCAGAACGACAGATTATTGGAGACTATCAGAAAGGGGACCAACCCCTCTAGCCATTTCTACAGGCTATAAACCCTGTCAAATGGTTCTCAGATAGCAACACCATAAAAGCTGGTGTCGAACAACACTCAAGTTAGACGCTCGAAGAGTATTTTGTTTTTCGGTTCCAGTTAAACACGTATCAACACCAGGTCCCGCAGCATTAATGCCGCAAAACAGCGCTGCCAAACGTGGGTCGTGTTTTGTGTCAACATTTCATTGGATCGTCGTCGCTGCAAACTTGCATTTTTCTCGCCTACCACTTCCACGCGGAACCCGTCCAACCTCTCCGTAGCTTCAATCTTCGCCGCCGACAAAACGCCAGCGAATTTAATCGATGCATCGTTTTT
>JAHEAM010000162.1:1092-8046 GCA_024642765.1 Planctomycetaceae bacterium | reverse complement strand
ATTACAAGGCGGTGAGTTTCCGCTTCCTCGCGACTACGATTTGGACGTTTTGGGCGCTGTTGCCCTTTCGGGACAGAGTTTGGGTGTCGGGCGGCAACAAGGTGGCGGTGTGCTTAGCGGACTTCAAGGGGTACCTGCTAGTGAATTGATTATCCTTCGCCGACTTCCAGGCAGCCAACAAATCGCAATTCGAGTTGATGTGAATCGTGCCATGAACAACCCTCGGGCTCGTTTATTAGTCAAGGCTGGCGATACCCTAATACTAAGGTACAAGCCGCAGGAAGAGTTCACCAACTTTGCGATGATAACTTTCTTTACCTATGGTTTACGGCAACTTTTCAATTAAAACTGATCGCGATCGCAAACAACAGAAAACGAGCCAAGCGAATTGCTTGGCTCGTTTCGTTTGGCGAGGCGAAAAATCGCAATTCAATGCGATGCGGTTTGTTTGACGCGACTTGCAGCAACAACTCGGTTGACCGCATTTAGGATGGCCATGATTGAAGCCTCGACGCAATCCATTGAAACACCACGACCGCGGAAGGTTTGCCCCTCAAACTCTGCCTCAAGAGTGACGTCTGCTGGCGCATCATGCCCCAGCGATGTACTGCGCAATTGAAACTCTTTGCACAGCAAATGGATGCCGGTAATCTGACCAATCGCGATAAATGCTGCATCCACAGGACCATCACCATCGCAAATTTCAACTGTCTCTTTGTTGTCGCCATGAGAAAGCGTCAAGGAGATTTTGGGTTTGTTTTGATACTGTAATTCGCAACGAAAGGTATCGAGAGACCATTCGTTTTCAGTTGTGCCATGCAAAACATTTTCGACAAGAGCAGCAATGTCGCCATCGAAAATTTCTTTTTTGCGGTCGGCTAGGTCCTTGAATTGCTCAAAGACAACTTGAAGTTGTTCGCCGCTCAACGAGTAACCGAGCTGCTTCGTGCGATCGCCGAGCGCCGCACGACCGCTGTGCTTTCCGAGTACAAGATCCGTCTTCGTAAGGCCAACGTCTTCAGGACGCATGATTTCGTATGTTGTGCGTTCCTTCAACATACCGTCTTGGTGAATACCCGCCTCGTGAGCAAAGGCATTGCGGCCAACGATTGCCTTGTTGCGTTGCACTTGTAAACCCGTTATCGACGAAACGAGTCTACTTGTCGGAACAAGCCGCGTGGTTTGAATTTTTGTATCGCAATGATAAAAATCGGTGCGTGTGCGCATCGCCATTACGACTTCTTCTAGTGAACAATTTCCAGCTCGCTCGCCAATCCCGTTGATCGTGCATTCAATTTGCCCTGCCCCGTTTTCAACTGCCGCCAAACTATTGGCAACCGCCAATCCAAGATCATTGTGGCAGTGAACACTAATGATTGCGCGGTCGATATTTGGTACGCGATTCATTAACGTCTTGATGACATTACCCATATGGGCTGGTGTCGCATATCCAACTGTATCTGGAATGTTAATCGTGTTTGCGCCAGCATCGATGACGGCTTCAACCACTCGGCACAAGAAATCCAGTTCCGTACGTGCTGCATCCTCAGGAGAAAATTCAATACTGTCGCAATAACTCGCCGCGCGTTTGACGCCCTCGACTGCTCTCGCAACGATTTCATCGGGTGTCATTTTCAATTTGAATTCGCGATGAATTGCACTCGTCGCGAGAAAAACATGAATTCGCGGTGACGAAGAATGCTTGAGGGCCTCCCAGGCGCGATCAATGTCAATATTCGAGCAACGCGCAAGTCCACAAATTTCAGGGCCGCGAAAGTTCGTTGCAATTTCGCGAACAGCTTCAAAATCATCCGGTGATGCAATTGGAAATCCCGCTTCGATTACATCAACGCCCAGCTCAACGAGCGCCTGGGCTATCTCCATTTTCTCTTGATGATTCATGCTCCCGCCGGGCGATTGCTCACCATCGCGTAGCGTCGTATCAAAAATTTTGATCAATCGATTATTTGCCATGAATTCTATCCACTAGCTATAGCACAAGGTTTGATTTTAGCCCACTCAACGGGCTCTACAAAAACCATTGTGGCTATTTCTGGATAAATGACAACGGCGCATTCTATGTGAATAGTCCACTCGCCCCCCTCATTTCAGCTTCTCGGTTGAAATGGAATGATTCGATCCGCTGTTATGTAACAATGATCGTGATTTTTCGAATAATGTCCGCTGCAATTCCATTCCCTGGTACCGCTCGCACAATAGCGTTTAACGCGTTGGTCCCACCAACAACTTGTCCAAAAATCGAATGCTTGTTAGTCAGCTGAGTTTGCGGAGTGTACGTGATGAAGAACTGGCTACCGTTCGTGTTAACCCCAGAATTGGCCATAGCTAGAACTCCTGTGCCCGCAAATGTGAGGCTCGAATCAAATTCGTCCGCAAAACTGTAACCTGGTCCACCGCCTCCAGTCCCAAGAGGATCGCCGCCTTGCGCGACAAAGCCATCTATAACTCGATGGAAACTCAAACCATCATAGAATCCATCGTTTGCCAACTTAATAAAGTTATTAACGGTCACTGGAGCCAAGTTGTCGTGGAGATTCAAGACAATATCGCCATGATCGGTTTCAATCCGAGCTTGGTAGGTCTTTGTCAAATCCAAATTATTTGTAGGCGCCGCCGTGTAGATTTGATTGCGTTTTGCTGGGTCAACATTGGACAATTGCCGCGTTCCTGAAAACGGCACAAAGTTGCTTGGGATATCGCCGTTCGCAACACTACTCAACTTGAATCCTTCTTCACTGATGCCACCGCTGGAGTCTGTTACTTTGACCAAGACATCATACGAACCCGTTTGTGTCGGAGACCAAGTGATCAATCCAGTGCTGGAAATCGAAGGTGTTTCTAGGGTATTGCTGCCAGCCTTGTTACTCGTCGTCATTGAGTATGTAAAGGATGGTGAATCGATGTCAGAGGCGACAACTTGCTTCGAGAATGTCCCTCCTGACGTTACAATGGCGTCCGCAATCGGATCGATTGCTGGTGTGTCATTAACTCCTACAATGTTAATCGTCACTACCGAAGTTTGCGAAAGGATGCCGTAATTCGAAACGACTACGTTGACGATTCGCGATGTCGTGTCTGGCGCCTGGCTTGTGTTATTGTATTTCACGGTACGCAGTACCTTTTGGTAGTTTTGAATTGTGTCGATTCCAGAAAGTGTTAACTGCCGAGTCGTCGCCGAATAGCTTGCAGAGATCGCAGTTGTACTCGTGTCAGCTGAAAGAGATTCAGAGCTACCATCGGGTGCATTTGTTAGTGTCAATACTGCACCGCTCATCGACGATGATAATGAACTTTGCAATGTCGCCGTTGCAGGAATGATTCCTGTGGGACCGGCGTCTTCTGTGAAGATCGCTGTTGAATTGATGCCAGCGGCACTGCCATTCGCGTCGAAATTTGGCAGGTCGCCCAATCGAAATACCGTCAGGCTATCAATCAGTGGACCTGTCCCATCGCCAAAATTTGGCCCTGGCTCTCGAATCACCAATCTTGAAAGCGCGCTGGTTGAATTGACAATAAACTGATAGCCCTCCCAGTCTTGTGTTGGCGATAGTGTCGCGACCCAACTATTGTTCCAGCGAATTCGCAACTCATTATCAGCATCAGCTGTTGTCCCTGTTCGCTTCGAATAAAGCGTTATCAAATACAAACTATTCGGGTCAGTCTTGATGTCTTGATAAACGCGATCAATATTTGACGCTGAACCATCGACGTTGAGATGCCGCGTACCGGCTTTCGATGTGCCTTCTATTACCTTTAGCGTGCGAACGCTATCTTCACCCATTGCCGACCACCCGACAATTTTGTCAACATCGCCAGTTCCCGTCGGCACGTTTTCGAAACTGCCATTTACCGCGATGCTGGTTGAACTGTAAGTCATTCGAACATTGTCAAGCAATGGTCCGACCCCATCATCCGCCGCGGAATTTGCAGCAGCGGCCTCGCGAAATTCGAGCCTGTTGTCGACACTGGTTTGTGTTTCCGATCCTTTGAGCGCATTCACTACGAGCTTGATTGTTCGCCATCCCGTCTCTGGCGAAAAGACTCCTTGACTTGCTCCGTTCCAAAACACCTCGACATCATTCGTCGCGGCATCTGCGCCGGTGGCACCTGCACGTTTTGCGATATCAAACGTCAACAAGAGTTTCGCGCTATTTGGAGTTGTGATCGTTTGAAAAATTCCATCACGTTGCCCGACGATGGCATCCAAATTAACGACATTGCCACGACTCGCCGTGGCCAATGTCAATATCTTAATCTTGTTGTTGTCGCTCACTGGAGGATTCGTTGAATTCGAAGCAGTCCAACCTGCGACATCGGAATCGGCATACAAACTCTGTACACCGTTAACGGCAGACGAGAAATTGCCGTTTTGAATTAGATTGAGTGCATCCGAAATCGTTACTCCACCGTCAACTTGTGCGAAATTCGCCAACATTTGGCGAGATTCCATTTGTTGATAGTTGAAAACCGATTTGAAAATGCGTGATCGATTGCGTGGCTTCATGTCTGTACTCGGTATCAGAAGGATTTTGATTTTGCAGAAGATTTTTTGCGATCCGATTCGGAAGTCAAGTGCGCGAATGCGCCCTATAAGTAGATCATCCAAGATAATGTCCCAGACCGAGAAAGTCCAGAATCTCTATTCGCAAGGCATGTGAGTTATGACGAAGGTAGGGTTAAAAAGGCCAAATAGTCGGAATGAGGCAAGTCGCAACAATCCACAACAGTAGACTCAACAAGCCACCGGCTCGAATAAAGTCGGTAAAACGATATCCACCAGGGCCGTAAACCATCATGTTGGTTTGGTATCCGATGGGCGTCATAAAGCTGGCGGAAGCCGCCAGAATAACAGCAATTATGAACGGCATTGGGTCGACGTCAAAAAGCACTGCGGTCTTCAAACAAAACGGAAACACCAAAACCGCCGCAGCATTGTTGGTAATCAGCTCTGTAACAATCATTGTCAACATGTAAATCGCTGCTAGGGCGGCGTATGGACCCAGCGATTGGGTAAAATCAACGATCACACTAGCCAGAATTTTATCGACGCCAGAATTTTCGATGGCCTTGCCAATCCCGAAAGCTGCCGCAATGGTAATTAGAACTTGCCATTCAATACTTTTCCGCGCGTCGCCTGACGACAGACAGCCGGTGGCCACGATCAAGACCGCGACCAAAAGAGCTGCGATTGCGGTTTCAACCACTCCACTGATCATCAGAACCAACAACAACACAAACAGCGCTAATGAGATCCAAGTCCGGTCGCGCCGCATCGCTCGCCATTCTTTGACGTCGCTAACCAAATAGAACGCTGGATCATTGCGATGGGCCCGCAAAAAGTGACTTCCTGTCTGCAACAGCAACGTATCACCCGGACGCAATCGAATCTCGCCAACCTTACTTTCGACACGCTGTCCTCCGCGATGTACCGCGACGACCGCCGCGCCGTAAGTCGCCCGGAAGTCTGCCTCGCGAACAGTCTTGCCGATCAATGGGGAGTTGGAACTGATTACCGCCTCACTCAGTTTTCGACCACGCTGAAGTTGCGGTGAGACTTCATAATGCGGATCCGTAACAGGTATCAATCCTCCAATGCGACCCAACTCAATAATACTTGAAACGATCCCAGTAAAAACCAACCGATCAAATGCCTCGATGCGCTGATCGGGACCAACAGGACCAATCGTTTCGCCGCGACGATTTATCGCGATCAAAAATAAACCGGGCAATTTTCTTAGCCCGGCACTTTCCACCGTTTCACCTGTCAAGCGACACGATTCTTCGACTAACATCTCTGCCAAGTACTCACGGCGTGATTCACCAAGCTGTTCCATTAGTTCTTTGCGATCTGGCAACAAAAATCTCATCGCAAAAAACAAATAGGCAGTTCCCATAATCGCATAGGGGATTCCAATTTTGCCGATCTCGAACAGAGACATGCCCGGCATGCCTTTTTCGATCATCAATCCATTAACGACCAAATTGGTTGACGTACCAATCAAGGTTAAAGTACCACCGAGAATTGCAAGGTAGGAGAGCGGAATTAGCATTTTTGATGGCGAAATTTGATTACGGCGACACCAATCGATGACAATCGGAACAAACATCGACACAACGGGCGTGTTATTCAAGAACGCAGACATAGGCAACACAACGACGGCTAGGCGAGAAAGCGCAGCGTTTTTCGTTTCGACTTTACCGAGCAAACCGTGGCCGATGTAATCCAGAACACCCGTCTCACGCAATCCCGCTGCAATCACAAACATGAAGGCAACTGTCAGCATCCCTGTATTCGAGAAACCGGCAAACGCTTCGGCTGGACTGATGACCCGAGCGACTACCAATATTGTTGCCGCCCCTAAAAACAATACGTCCGCAGGTCCCAAATTTTTGATCAGCGCGTATAGCATCGCCATGATGACAAAAACGGTTATTCCAGCTGCAAACGTCATACTATTAATTGCTCCGATTCGGCAGGGATTTCGCCCCTGATTCTCGCAAACTCATCACCAGTTCACTGGAAGATTCTTGCGGAGGCAGCGGACAAGTATAACCAAAGAGACGCTTTTTCAGAATCGACACTAGCTAAGAAGCATGTGGAAAAATAACGTTGGACGCGCCCACTAAAAGGAAAAACCGCCTCGAACCATCCAAGCGTCCTGGATCTGAAGCTGCGTCAAAGGATCGCTTCGATAGAGCATGCCCCGCTCAAAAACGTATCCCGTCTCAAGAAATCCGGTTACGTTTTTGGGTCCAGTCCATTCCAATCCAACAAACGCTCGCACGTCATTGATGTCGACCTGATCGTTCGCACCACCCATACGTTGGATCGTCCAAGACCCACCACCATACTCGCCACCGGCATACGCCCAGGTGTCAAAGTTGCCCCGTTTGGGCAACCGATGTGAGACTCGCGGGCGAGGAAAATAGAGA
>JAHEAM010000162.1:0-1082 GCA_024642765.1 Planctomycetaceae bacterium | reverse complement strand
AGAGATCCAGTTTCATTTCGCTATTGGGTTGCATGAAAAACCCAAACGCAGGCAAAATCTTCACATTGATTCGGTCGAAGTATTCAACACCAGCCTTGAATCGAGTGTATGGATTCACGTCAACCCATAACAACCCCGTCCCCGTGATCCGAAGACTATCCGAATTGACATTTCTAAAATCCGAGTAAACCCCCAATGTGACGCTTGTTTCCAAGCCAACATTCTTTTTAAGATCACTCGATGCCTCAAATGACAGATAGGGAGCGTAAGTAACCGCCGGCAAATCGAATCCAGTAACAGCAGTATCTGGGCCGTCCCAGAAATCAATAATAAACCCAGGGCTAATTAATAATGGCTGATTGGATCGCAAGAAACTTGGCCACGTTAACGTGGTTGCAACTTCCGTCTCGTTCAATCCCAATTCGTTTCCATTGTTGCCACTTATCCAAAGGTGACGGAATCGTGGGTGCTCAACGAGTTTGGGCAACCATTGCGTTCGAAGCTGCGACCATGATTGTGGTGGCCAAGCACTGGTATTATTCGAAAAGGGATTCGAGTTCGCCTGGCCGATACCGGAAGCTTGGGAGCCGTTGCCGAAGGCATCAACGCTGACTTGCGGAAAGTCAGAAGGTGTCCCGAAATTAAGAGCGGGCGGCGGATTGGACAACGTATAGCCTTGATAGGGATTCTGTGTCGCAATGCCGTTGCCAGGCAGTGTCGGAAGTGGCGAACTGTTCGAATTGTATGGGTCGAATACCGGGCTAGTCACAATGTTCGGCCCCTGAACAAAACCACTTGCTGGTTGATTATTGATAATCTGAGGAGCACCTTGAAATCCTCCAGGCGCGGTCAACGGGCCTTGGAACATCGCCGGTTGTGAACCCGGTTGCGTGAACGATGGCGTCGGTTGAACCTCATAGAAATCTGAAAACTGCGCACGCTGGGCAACCACAACCATCGCAACTGTGTGCCAGCAACTCAAAGCTGCCAATAAAATACTAATGACTTTGGAGACAGGCTTCATTTTCACGCATTAAGTTGCCGATACACGGTCGCCATTGCTACATGAAGGTTAATTAGCA
>JAHEAM010000628.1 GCA_024642765.1 Planctomycetaceae bacterium | reverse complement strand
CTACTTTGTCCGCCGTGAATAATAAACCGATCTAGCCCGCCAGAAATCAATTTGGTAACGGCAGCATCCAAGGCGTATCCCTTACCGATACTATTGAAATCGATTTCCATACCTGGTCGCTCAAATCGAAGCGTCTGGGCCGTTTTATTCATGTTCACGTATTGCGAACCGACTCGGGTAAGTACAGCCGCAATTTCGTCGTCAGTCGGGACCATCGGTTTTCGACCGAAGAATCCCCAAAGTCGGCTGAGCTGGGTTGCTGTTAAGTCATAGGCGCCATGTGTTTCGGTGTGCAGCGAAATCGCAATCGTAACAAGTTCCAACAATTCCTCATCGATTACAACAGAGCCGTTTTGCGTTTCACGATTGACGCGACTGACCTCGCTTTCGAAGCGGTAGACAGAGAGCAAGTTTTCAATTCGTTCGACTTCATCCAATGCCAACAGTGCCAGCTTTCCAACGTTGCCTGGTGCGTCAAACTCAAGGAAAATCTGAAAATCGCAAGCCATCGCTCGACGCGAAAAATGTTGCAATAAATCGCCAACTTTGGATACCTTTTCAGCGCTACCCAACACGTTCTCAACAGCCATTTGCGACTGAACTTGGCTTTGGAGCAGTTTGCCTGTCAAGAAATCTCGTCGATTGTTTGGCAAATTGGATTCTGTCATTTTCGAAAAATCGTCTACAATGTTAAACTAATAGCCTACATTAAGTGTCGGCTGCAGAATTTGATTTATTTCATTCTAACTGGTTTAACTCTAGGATCGTAACGCCAATGAATGTGCGTTCAAATACGACCGCAACGCTGCTCATAGCCGTTTGGCTCGGTTTGGCATTAAACCCGACAATTGCTCGACAAGCCCCCATGGTATCGACTTCCCAACAGAATCAAGACACCGAACTGCCGAAGCCGGTGAAACGGGCTAGGCGACCGAAGTTGAATCCTCGCGATTGGGAAGGCGCGTATTTCGAAAACCTATTCGCCGAGGGACTTGTCGGTCAACGGCCCGATTCCTCGGACCTAGCATCAGCACCTCAGCAACCGAAATCAACCAAAATTGAACCTTCTTCACAATCTACCCCTAATGAACCAGTCTCAGAGTCGAACAATTCTTGGAGTCAATTGATTCCTGCAGAAGTTCTCGAGAATGAAATCAAACGAATCCAGATCGCTTTGGAAGCCCAAATTACAACACCCGTTCAGTTTCAAACCGATTACCTAAGCATCCGCGATACGTTTTCGATGTTGTCCATGTGGATGGCAGTAATCCAGCAATACGACGGGCCAATTCGCTGGAAAGATCAAGCCGGCGCAGCTCAAGCGACATTTTCCCGAACAGCTGCCAACTGTCGCGTCGGCAGCGACGCGGCTTACAACAGCGCCCGCAACGCCCAAGAAAAACTTCGGGAACTCGTTCGCGGCGGGACGTTTGATGTGGTCGATTTGCCGGAAGAAGATTTTTCTTGGGCTCATGCCGTTGACCGAAATCCAATTATGCGCCGCCTGGAAGTTTCTCTGAATCATTTGAAACAAAACATTGGCAGTAGCCAAGCCTTCAAAGACGAAATCGAAGAAACAATGCACGACGCAAGCTTGATCGCTGTGATGTCGCGCGTGATAGGCGACGAATCGATGGATGATGCCGACGACAGCGACTACCTAACCCTTGCGCTCAAAATGAAATCCGCCAGTCAAGAAACGATTGAAGCAATCAAGCTGTCGAATTTCGAAATCACCTCTGCGTCGGTCAACAAGATCGAACAATCCTGCAACGATTGCCATGCCGATTGGCGTTGAGGCTCCGGAAGAAAACAAATGAATGATTCACCAACTAACACGGGAGATTTTGCTCCTTGGCTGCACCCCAAGGCTCAAAGGTGGCTGCTATCCCTATTTGACAAATCGGATTTGATCAATGAAGTCGAAGCGTGGGTTTTCAGGGACTCCGAAGAACTCAACGCCGACCAACTTCGCATGGCGACCGTCCTTTTGGTAATCTTGGGGCATCCGAAAATCTGGCCCGTCGAACAACGAGACCGCTTACAAAAGTTGGCCGCACGGCTTCACACGTTGTCCAAACAAATTCGTTCAGAGCGGACTTCTGCGGTGTCCATTGCCGAACATAAAAAAATGGCGACCATTAACGAAGAGTGGGAATATGAAACGGAATTATTGCGACGCCGAGCAGCCATTTCCAAACGCACAACCAAAGTCCAAACACC
>JAHEAM010000161.1 GCA_024642765.1 Planctomycetaceae bacterium | reverse complement strand
GCGTCGAGCAATGGATGGCGCTAAGTTGGATTCAAATTCTACTCGGAGAAAACGATGCCGCGATGTCGTCGCTGTTGGAACTCAAAAACAAGTTGGATTCGTTGCCCGCACAAGACAACTTGCGACAGATCGCTCTGGCACACCTAGGACGCATCATCGGATTCGTGCAAGGCCCACGGCAGGGTAAAGTGCATGCCGATCAATTGCGACTGACAATCGAACAGGCTACGAACGGATTGCCCGCAGCTGATATGCTGATTTTCCAGAGCGGGATGCAAGAAGTCCTAGACAAATTTGACGAACTTTCGCAACAATCCCAACAGGCAAAAGCCGATTTTGTGGTAGATGCGAAGATGAAAGCCAAACAAGAATCCGCTCTAATCCAAAACGACATACAACGCAATGAACAGCGTCTCGCTGATTTGAGCCCCGAGTCGTCTCGTTTGACCGATCAGTTTAGCGCCGACTCTGCAGCATTGCGAACACAATCCCAACCGCTCCAACAACAACTCGCTGCGTTACGAGGCCAAGTAACTAATTTGAATTTTGATCTCCAAGTCGTCTATTCGGACCTAGTGATCCAGCAAGCTAATCTTGCTAACACGACTGACCCGCGTCGCCGATTCGTTATACAGAACTTAATTACTCAAATTGCTTTTGCCGCACGTGATATTGAGTCCCAAATTTTTACTTCTGGCGGTCAAATCCGAAATCTCGAAATGCAGTTGAACGGTCTGTTACGACAACAACAAGTGGTGAGTGATCAATACCAAACTGCGAAGGCAAGACTGGGCCAAGAAGAACAAGCCCTAAAACGAGAAAATGCTCGTAATCGAAAAGCACTGTCGAAATTGGACGAAGATCCGAAACGCTTGAAAGGCGAAGCAAGCAGTCTGGCGACTCAACTCACGCAGTTTTCTACTTACTACCGATTTCCCGTCGAGATCTATCGGCAGTTGTTGCTGGATCGCCTGAATTGACTCTCCGAAAGTAGGGTGGCAGACGGTTATAGAAACCGACAAAGTTCAGGAAACAGGGAGGTGATATCGCGATGTTTTGCATCCAAAAAAATCAATCTGTTGACTTAGGTTGTTGCGCCGCATAGACTTGCGCTCATGAATCTCAATCTGAAAACCTCTTCTGGTGAGCCAATGTTGCGACATTGCTTTTTTAGAATCGCAATCGAGATGTTAGGCAAAATACAAGTTCAATGACCAAAAAAGAAATTGTCAAAACGATTTCCGACGAAATAGGTTTGACACAGCAGAAAACCAAAGAAATTGTCCAAAAGACTTTTGACGCAATTGTCGAAGCGATCGTGACCGAACGTCGAATCGAACTACGAAACTTTGGCGTATTTGAAGTTAAACGGCGTGCAGCGCGACGTGCGCGCAATCCCAAAACGGGGGAGCAAGTTGACGTCGAAAGCAAACTAATCGTAACCTTTAAACCGGGCAAAGAGATGGAGGCTCGCGTTCGCGAAATGGAAGAACGTGAACGGCTCTACAAAAAGATTGTGAGTGAAGATTTTTCGCCAGATATCGTCCCCAATTCAAGTGATGATGGACCGCCTGATCCATTGACTTGAGATGACCAACAAAACGCAAACCCCATAAAAAACACCTGTTGTATAAACGAAAAAAAAATGCCCAATCCATTTCGAAATCTTCCGTCGGTCAATCAATTGCTTGAGAGTCCCCCGCTCAAAAAGTTGTTAGAGAACGTTAATCACAATGTTGTCGTCGACGGAGTGCGCGTATTCTTGGACGACGTGCGCGACAAATTAAATAAGGCGACAGAGAATGTCGAGATTCCTCGAGCACAGGAGCTCGCCGAAAAGATAGCCGACTGGCTAAAGACCGAACGCAAGAGTCTGCTTGAACCAGTCATTAATGGGACGGGAATCATACTTCATACCGGCCTGGGCCGCGCTCCACTGGCAACGGCTGCTATCGATCGTGTTTCGACCATCGCAAAGGGTTATGCGAGTGTTGAAATCGATTTGCAGACGGGTGAACGCAGTCAACGGGCTCGTGCCCTTGAACGATTGATTATGGAACTAACTGGTGCCGAAGCGGTCGCTGTTGCAAACAACAATGCTGCGGCCACAATGTTGGCCGTATCGTCTCTCGCGAAAGGCAAAGAGGTTATTGTCTCGCGCGGTCAGTTAGTGGAAATCGGCGGCAGCTATCGATTACCGGACGTACTGGAGTGTAGTGGTTGTCGCCTACGCGAAATCGGAACGACAAACAAAACACGAATTGAAGACTACGAAGCCGTTATCAATGAAAGCACGGGGGCCATCCTAAGAGTCCATCCCAGCAACTTTCAGGTTGTCGGGTTTACTGAGTCCGTTGAACTTCGGTCGCTCGTTGCACTAGGGAACAAACACAATGTTCCCGTCATTGACGATGTCGGTTCCGGAGCACTTATTGACTTTCAAAAGTACGGCCTGAGTGATGAGCCCATCGTACGGCAAAGTGTCGAAATGGGGGCTGACCTTGTCCTGTTCAGCGGCGACAAATTGCTGGGCGGACCACAAGCTGGAATTGCAATTGGCAAACGTTCCGCGGTCGCGAAAATGCTCAAAAACCCCATGATGCGAGCGATGCGTGTCGACAAAATGACTTTGGCTGCTCTCCAAGCGACGTTAGAGGTTTATCAGAACATCGAAACGGCAGAACAAGAAATTCCCATATTACGCATGCTGTCGATGCCTATCGACAATCTAAAGTTCCGTGCGAACAAATTGGTGACGCAACTCAAAACACTTCCGCAGATTACCGTTGCAGAAGTTGTTTCCGAATTTTCGATGCTGGGCGGCGGAAGTGTTCCAACTCAGAAAATCCCAACCTATTGCGTCGCACTTGAGTTTGGCGATCGCTCCGTAGACTCGATTGCAAAACTCCTCCGCGAACAACGCCCGGCTCTATTTGGTCGCATATGCAAAGGGCGATTCCTACTCGACTTTCGGACGATCTTTCCTGCGCATGATGTGAGGTTGTTCGAAATGTTCGAATCTGTTTTTGCTTAATGGTTACCGGAATGGAAATCATGGATGAGTCTTCCTCAGATCGAGACGATGTCGTGAGTGACAACTCGCATAACGATCGCCAGCCCAGTGACGCTTCGGAATTCGATGATGTCGAGTCCGAGTTTTCACTCTCAGATTTAAGCAAGGCCTATGCGAAGATCATTTCCGATCAACGAGGCGATTTGGATGGCACGGATGATGATGCCGCCAACGACGTGCAAATCTCACCTGACGACGACTCGCAATTGGAAGAATTGGACGACGCCAAAGATAACCTAGCGGCTCCGATCGACGAGTTTTCGATCGTGGAAGCCATTTTGTTTGTGGGTGCCGGCGAAGGCGAAAAACTAACACCTCGAAAAATTGCCGCTTCCATGCGAGACATTAGCCCAAAGGAAATCAAAAAAATCGTTGAGACACTCAACGAACGCTATCAACGCGATGGAAATCCCTATCGAATTCAATTCGAATCCGGAGGATATCAAATGGTTTTGGCACCGCACTTAGAGGGCGTCCGCAGCGGATTTTACGGTGAGGTGCGCGAGGCCGAGTTGAATCGGCATGCGGTTGAAGTTTTGTCGGTCGTAGCCTACCGGCAACCTGTCAGTCGCGATGAAATCGAACAGATTCGCCAAAAACCTTGTGGGTCACTCTTACGGCAGCTTCAAAGCCGCAACTTGCTGGCCCTCGACGAAAACGACCCCGACGAAAAGACGAAGAAGTATGTGACCGGGCCAAGGTTCCTCGAATTACTTGGATTGGAATCGCTCGATGACTTGCCGATGGCTCACGAAGTCGATGACATCGACGAGTTCTTTTCTGACAGCTCATAAGGAGTATGCAAGACTTGCGCTACGGCACATGAGCCGATTGAAATTCAACCAGGTGCTATTGAGAATTTCTTACAGGCGAAAGAAGTGTAGCGGCCGGCGAACCTAAAGTGTTCGGCAGTTTCGCAGGAACGACTTGTCGCCTAATGCAACAAACCGAATAGTGCGCCTGCGACACATGCGGTCATCGAACACGCCAGCGCACCACCGAGCATCGCACGCAAGCCCAATTGTGCCAATTCTCCGCGCCGCTCTGGCGCAAGTCCCCCGATGCCACCAAGCTGAATACCAATGGCACCGAAATTCGAGAACCCACACAAAGCATAAGTCATGATCAGAATGGTGCGTTCACTGAGCTGCGACACGCCTTCACCACTGCCCTTGATGATGGTCCCCAAATCACCGTAAGCGATGAACTCATTGGCCACCATTTTCCGCCCCAGTAATTGTGCAGATATCTTGCAGTCGCTTGATTCAATCCCCATGATCCAGGCGATAGGGTAGAACAACGCCCCCAATAGTTCATTTAACGACCAATGGAAATCGACGGGATTTCTTGCATTTCGCATGCTATTGACGAGCCACTGACATCCCTCGCCCAACACTCCCAGTAACGTGTCGCACATCGCGATCAAAGCCAAAAAAGCAATCAACATTCCGATAATATTGATTGCCAATTTCACGCCTTCCGAGGCTCCGACGGCCGCTGCTTCAACGACATTTACAGGCGGCGCGGCGGACATCGCTTTCAGGATATGTGAATCATCGGTTTGTTCGACTTCTGGTTGTAAGATTTTTGCGATGACGAGCGCGGCAGGAGCCGAGATTATCGAGGCAACAACCAGATGCCCCGCGCTCACCTGGAATTGCGTTACAAAAACGGCCATCAAGCCGCCGGTGATCGTGGCGAATCCACCGACCATCAACGCATTCAATTCACTGCGAGTCATCGACGAGATGTACGGCCGAATCACCAACGGTGCTTCCGTGTGACCGACAAACACATTCGCGGCGGCTGCCAAACTCTCGGGGCCCGTTGTACCTAGCGTCTTTTGCATCCCAAACGCCATCATTCCGACAACGCGTTGCATGATCCCCAAATAATAAAGCACTGACATTAACGCCGAGAAGAAAATAACCGTCGGTATTACGCCAAATGCAAAACTTCGTATCAAGATCGCCGGGTTCGTCGGGGCATAGGCGCCATCAAGGTCAGGGTTTTCATAAGCATTGAAAACAAAACTCGCACCTTGATCCGTCCATAATTTGATGTAGCTGAAGAACCCATCCATCAAGCTAAACAATATCCCATCCTCGAACCGCCCGCCGAAAGTCCAGTTCTGTGACGAAAACAAAATCGCGCCGAGGGTACCTTGCAACAAGACGCCTTTGACCACCAAACTCCAATTGACT
Organism: Planctomycetaceae bacterium; assembly: GCA_024642765.1. Lineage (GTDB taxonomy): Bacteria > Planctomycetota > Planctomycetia > Pirellulales > Pirellulaceae > BJ22. Next base: position 2,814 of record JAHEAM010000161.1, on the reverse strand, counting down.
TGAGATCGGTACGAACTCATCAGCCATGCCAGACCGATCATGACCAACAAACCAACTGCACTAACTGCATTTAGATAAGAAACCGACGTCGTAACTTCCGCTATCATCCATTGACCTCCAGAATTGTTCCACTCAGCTGGCTTGACCTTGTTTGCGCCTCTATCCTATCGGCTATTCACCCAAATCATGGATACTTGGCGAATCACCATCGGCGGATTGACGACGCTGGTATTCGTCCAAAGGTTGAATCTGTGGAATGCCATGTTCATCCGATTTAAGCGGCGGCAATTCATACGATCGCGACTCATCGTCCAAATAGATCTCATCCAATTCAACTTCATCAACATCGCGTCGCAGAAGCAAGTAAACCGCAGACGCCATGCACCAAAACACCCCATACATGAATGCCACTGCAATCGTCGAAATCATTGAATTGACAAAGCGAATAATGCTGGCACTCGACCTCAGCATAAACGGACGTTCCAGAGGTTCCGTGGTACCCATCTTTGTCGCCAGCTTGGTGATCGTCCCATTCGAATCCACCGGTGCCTGCGATTCAACATTTTGTTCTGGAACCGCGAGCAGGTTCCTAACTGGGTTCGCAATTTCAGAGTAGCGAGCAGGAGCACGATGAATTGAATAGGCTCCAATAAACTCATCCATCCGCTGTTCGTTTTGAACATTCGCGCCCCAGGACGCCCCCCAAAACCCTAACTCAATCGTGCGGGTCGCCAACTGAAAAACAATCAACCAACAAAATCCACCAAACAGAAGTGAGATAAAACCGTATAGTGCATAATTCAATGGACGCTGAAAAACATAGGCATACGATCGAGTCAACGCGTCAAGTGCGTTTTGGTTTTCAGTTGCTACCGACGTCACAACCATCGGCCACGCAAACATTAACCCAAATAACAACAACGCTAAGGCAATCGCGCACAACGCCACGACAAACCAAAGCAACGCTCCCAGCAAGGAACTCCAATTTGCCGACAAAAACAAGCCGATCACCGCCATCGGCAGGCATAACAGCACGGCGACCAAGATACACGAACCGAAGGCCGTCAAACAAATACCCCAACGACTCCACCCAAACATAAACGTTTCATCAATCGGCAGAGTTTCGTCACGAGTCAAATGTAACAAGGCATATCTCGTAATCGCCAACCCCGAGAACGACCAAACGGCGATCATCCACAAACACCCAGTGGCCAAGTAGGCGAATTTTCGGAAGCCAAGATTGCCCTTGAACATCCAACGAAACGGTAAAACCATTCTTTCGTAAACGGCCCTTGCTCCCGACAATCGAGTATTGAATAGCTCGACGTAGTTTGACGGTTTCTGGCTCGCGTCGAATATACCGCGATAGGGACTGCGGTTGGTTTCCACGAACTCTTTGAAGTGAGCGTCTTCCATTCGAACGGCATCGTTGAGAAAGATACCTTCGCTCATCAACCATCCTATCGGTGTCGCAACAACACCCAATGTCGCAAAGGCCAGGACGGTGACACTTGCAGCGATCGGCAACGAGCGAAAAATAATCAACCAGGGAAAAAGGTCACGCCAGGAGACGTGCGTGACTGTACGATCAGGAACGGGCATTCTGTTGTTGCTCCGAGGGCATAAAAACTTTGGGTTCAAGCGAGTCCCATTATAAACGGGCTACACCGGCATCAACAGCCAGCCAAATCATTCCAGTCCAACCAGGCGAGCTTAGGGGGTGAAGCCCTTATTTGATTTTCAGTTGACGGCTTTTCTCGTGTTTTGCCTAATTCAAGGAACGACAGAATGTTTTATGTATACGGTGGTTGCGACCATTTCTTCAATCCACTGGACAACATCATAACCAGTCCCATGGGCATCATCGCCAAGTTCGTGGTCAAGACTCAAATGAGAGACATCACCCGGTTGGAGCAGAACGATGACCTTCTCTAGCCAGCGACAGCCTATCCAATCATCAGGCGTTGGGCGTTCGTCATCGAGATACATATTCAAGACTAGTCTCCGATCAATCGGCCGCTTTGCCGCACAGCGCTAAAGCAACTCACGGTTCCCTGTAACTTGATCAATCCTCGCGGTGCCGTCTTGGCCGATCGCGAGGCAGGCGCGCGTTGAAGGACACCGATGACGGCCACGAACTGCAGTTGATAGTCAGAACAAGCGTCGGCGAGGTTCAGGTTATGATGTCGCGGATGACATTGCCCTTGACGTCGGTCAGTCGAAAGTCGCGACCGGCGTGGCGGTAGGTGAGTTGTTTGTGGTCGAGCCCAAGAGTGGCCAAAATAGTTGCATGCAAGTCGGCGATCTGGACGGGGTTTTGGACCGCTTCGTAGCCATAGTCATCGCTGCGACCGTAGGTGATGCCGGGCTTGATGCCGCCTCCTGCCATCCAAGTCGTGAAGGCATTGGTATTATGATCGCGACCGTCCTGACCCTCGGCGTAGGGCGTACGACCAAACTCGCCAGTCCACACTATCAACGTGTCTTTCAACAAGTCTCGTTGTTCCAGATCGGCTAGCAGCGCGGCGATCGGTTGATCGACCTCACCGCAACTTTCCTGAAGCTTGGTGTTGAGGTTAAAGTGATGATCCCAATTGCCATGCGTGATTTCGACGAACCGCACTCCCGCTTCGACCATCCGCCGCGCGAGCAGACACTTGCGCCCCATGTCGTCGCAACGCTCGGAACCAACGCCGTACAACTGACGAGTCGCTTCAGTTTCGCGCGACAGATCGAGAATCTCGGGCATCTCCTGTTGCATCCGAAATGCCAGTTCATACGAATGAATCACGCCTTCCACTTCCGGGCTCTCTG
>JAHEAM010000627.1 GCA_024642765.1 Planctomycetaceae bacterium | reverse complement strand
AGTAATTAGAGTTGGAATTCCCGTTGGGGAAGCTATCGTTATTGTTGGTGGGGTAGGGCGTAAAGGGAGAATAGGCATGAGTAAGAGCCCAACCATCTTTGGCTTTATTTCGATCACTGCTAGAAATCTTGCCTCGGTTTTTGAGATCGTCGAAAACAGAATCCCACTTCGCTTCACTTTTGTACCAAATCATCGAACCCGAGCGGTCAAGAACCAAAGCAATATCACGGTCGACTTGAGTGGAAACGGAATTGGTATTAATACCAACCGTTGAAAACTGCGGAAACGCTTTGACAATCATTTCCAGATTGATGGCACCAGCAATTGCAACGCTATTGGCCTGTGCAGTGCCATTATCGACAGACTCCTTCGCACGTAAGCTAAATTGGTAACGCCCAAAGCCGTTTGCATTTCGAGTCGAATAACCAAACTTAACCCAATTCGAATCGACAGCAAAGGGCTGACCCGCTACCGAATTGAGTGGCGCAAATGCAATTGCTTTGGCAATCGTGTCATCAGTATTCTGTGCAACGCTCATGGTTCGACCTGCAGCATGAGCGGTGGCATCACTGGCAATTTTGAGTTCGGTTCGCGCCAATCGCATGTATGAAACGTTGATGGCCAACCCGCACAAAATCACAAACACAGGTAACAAGAACGCGAACATGGGCAATACGGCACCGCGCCTCGTCGAGATTGACCTAGCAAAGTTCATTCGTTTCATTTTCGAAACTCCGTGGCAAAAAAAGGCAAGCTGTGGTAATGCAGGTGTTTTCATGTGGAAATCATTCGGCGTTGTAGAAGCCCTTGTAACGCTCTCGTTTGATAGTCATTTCGGTTTCAATGTTTCGGCCTTGATAAAACGGCGTCAAGAAAAAAGCGTTGTCTTTCATGGGGATTGTGACTCGAACTGAAATGGTTGCTGAATTGTTGTCAATTCCACTACCATTGTTAACGACAACTGTCGCACCCTGAGCTGCAAACAGACTGAGGCTTTCATTGGCTTTGTCGACGGCGTCTTGGGTTGTAGCACCTTCAACCATTGCATAGCGAGCGGCGTCGTAGGCAGCGTCTTGGGCAATATTCTGGAGGAGGTACATCCGTGAGATCTCGATCGAAGCGAAAATAATCAAAAACAATACCGGTGCAACAAGCGCAAATTCCATGCTGGTTGTGCCAGACCGCTTGATTCCACTTCGTTGCCTTCGAACTATTGCTTGTCGTGATTTTGGACTAGTGATTGTCATGTTACTGTTTTTCAAGGAATTACACCGGGCAAAAACATTGGTGCTTGTTAGTCGTCAAATTCACGAGCCATCCGAACGGTCGAGCGGATTGTTTGGGTACCGATCGTGGAGCCGAGCAATAAGGGAGCACCCGTCAAATAAACTTCAACACGCACGGCAATCGGCTCAAGCGCCTCTAAAGGCTCAAAGTCAGCTGGGGTAACGATGACATCAAATTGGGCTTTCTCAAATCCGAAGGCCAACATCATCTCATGAGCTGCGTTGTAAGCATCATCGCGGTCCGCGCGACGTTTTACGCCGACACGAGCACCCTCGAAGGCACAAATCGATGCACGTTCTTTAATGAAAATTAGCTGACACAATTCCAGTGTCCCGAACACCAACAGCAAGACAACAGGAATACAAATTGCCGCCTCGGCTACAGCGACACCTTTGCGGTACTTGGCGAGTCGATGTTTTCTGGTTCTTGGAAACATAGTAGGTTGATCGATTTGAAAGTTCCCGGTGCAAATACACACGTTCGAATAAAATTTAGTTTACAATTCAAACCATTTTTGGAGAAATCCACAAAAATGTTATATCTTCTACTTTTCTATTCGGACCAACGAAGTTACACGCAAACATCACCATCCCGCGCATCTAGATAATTCCAAACAACCGGAAAAAATGTTTCCATTGCGAGAAATGGCTTAAAACGATTGTGAACCGTCGATCAGGCAGACAAGCGATCAGCTGGAGGTCAAGACAAGCCAGTAATAGCTTTGCTTTCGAAATCAAGCGTGTCGCCGAAGAGACGCTGCAAGTCCTGTAGGGCGCGGGTGAGCTTTTTAGGAGTTTGATTTTGCGTGAAAACGCAACCGATTTCCGTGGGGGTAACTTCGATAACAGCTTTCGAATTCTTCACTCGAATGGCGCAACGCGTCAACTCCATGTCATATTCGAGCCGCACGCGAGGGTCACCAGTATCCTCGATTCGGTCCACG
>JAHEAM010000160.1 GCA_024642765.1 Planctomycetaceae bacterium | reverse complement strand
TTTCCGAATTGCGTTTTACGAACGATTTGAAGTGCTTATCCAACGCTTTGGCATTCATCGGCACCTCAACGAAACGCCCCGTGATCTTGGAAACAATGCCAAGGAAAATTTCAGGGAGTGCTTGGCGGCAGCTGAAATTGGTAGTCGTATTGATATGTTGACGAACGGATTTGAACGCATCCGATTCGGTCGTGATGAGCTGAAAGCTAGTGATCAGCAACGATTCAATCGGGCAATTGACGAACTTGATAACTTGCTCTCGACTGAAGCAAAGTTAAACCCGAAATTGAGACGTGTTCCATCAAAAGCCTGAACAGGATCCGGCGGTTACCGATTCTAGTACAGAACCTAAGTATTCTCAGACTATTGCTGGCGGAACGATCTCCGCTCCAATAGCCAGTGCTAATTTTTCCAAAACTGCCACCAGCGACGGCTGGTTTGAGGAGCAGGCGTTTCTGGACTCAATCGAATCGTGCGAAGCGGCTGAGTCACGGCAAGTGCTGCCGAAGGTTTCAATTCCGATCGTGGTCTGGACTTCACGCCATGATCCGTATCGGATTTGAATTCGACTCGCAGTGTCACCGAGCCAAGTTGAAGAATGTCGCCAGGCATGATTTCGGCGTGACTTACTTTCGAATCGTTGACATAAGTTCCGTTGGTCGAACCAAAATCGCGAACGCACAATGCTCCTTCCGCATTCAGAAAAAGCTGGCAATGACTTCGGCTCACGCAATCTTGTTCGATAGAAATCGCTGCATCACTTCCCCGCCCGATCGTTGCTGGTAATTCGACAACCCAGGCCTCGATGTCTTTGCCTTTCGCCGTATCAACTCGAATCACACGGTAGTACACCAATGGTCCTCCACAACAAAAACAAATAAAACGACTTACGCTATCATCGCCAATTCTAGTCGCACATGGGTCGAATAGAAGCAGGCGATTCGCCAACCACAATTCGAAACCCTAAAAAAGAGAAAGCCGCGATTCGAAAAATCGAATCCCGGCTGACCGTGAAGTCGTGTTACTTCCCTAGGGGAGGAATTCAAGCCACAGCCTCTACGCCAATTTCGGCTTCGAGACGATGACGCGCGACATGTAACCTGCGCTTGATCGTTCCAACTGGCGCAGCAAACTCGTCGCTCATTTCGAGAATCGAGCAACCACGCACGTAGAACGCCTCAAGCGTTTCACGATCCAAATCACGCAGTTGCTCGAGGCCACGTCGAACCTCTAGTCTCTTCTCAGCGTCAACTGCCGTTTCAAATGGCGATTGCTCCGCTGATTCAACCCATTCGATTGCTGCCAAATCTCCTGCTGACGCAATTCGCTTGCGTTGCAAAAAATTAATCGACATACGAATCGTAATAGACTTCAACCAGCCAACAAAAGCCTCAGGTACTTCCAATTGATGGATTTTCGTCATCGCTTTGATGAAAATGTCTTGAGACAACTCTTGGGCGTCGCCATAGTTACGCAGTCGTCGCAACAGAATCGACATAACCAACGGTTGAAACTGTTCGAACAGTTCACCAAACGCAGTCATCTCACCCTCTTGCGACCGCGCAACGAGGTCCTTAATAGTCCGTATTTTATCCAATGATTGTGTATCAGCTTTCATGGTCCTACCTTCGGGTAGCAAGTGTGCATGGACTCAGGATGAGCCAATCAACATTGTGTTTCAAAAGTTGTTGATCAAACTGCGAAGGGAGTTACGGAAAAATTCGTAGCCCTTCGTCAATCCTGAGAGGATCGCGATCCAACTGTAAATTTGAGAATGTCATTGCTCTTTAGGAGCGTTTCTCTCGCAGTTGGAACCGCACGGGTTGCGGCCGATCATGCTGTTTCTGCATCGTCTCGGCGCACTTTGGGTTGCCTGCCAATCGAATTCTAGATTCGTTCGCTGTTACTGTTCTGCCCACATCCAGTCGATTTATCCTGGGCGAATTGTCGCCCAAATTTGCCACCATATACGGCAGCATTCGACAAACAGATAGGGAACTGACAGACAGCTTGCAGGCTCCCGTCGTGCGAAAACTACCGGCGGTGTCATTCACCTCCGGCATATTGACGCAGGAATAGGAGAATCGCGCATGTGTGCACGATCCGTTAATCATGAGGCGTTGGGCCGAGAGCATTGTGCGCACCCAACCAAAACCGCGGTTCAGCAATGAATTGATCGTGCTGTCGATTTGGCTAAATGTATTTCGCATTTCGTCGCTCCCTGTGCCAACGCACAGATTCGAGAACCATTAATAAAAAACGCAGGGCCGATACGTTATGGACCCACGACTTAACTTAAAGTCGTCTAACAGGGTAAAAGGTTCGCAGAAAAATTGCAAATAGAAAAGAAATTTCCTGTTTTGACGTAAAACGTTTGGATTTGTAGCCATTTCCACACACTTCCGATTTTAAGAATCGCGTTCAGAGCGAAAATATCAGCGTGCCGATTCACTCGAAAGCCTGAAAACTCAACTATAACTTGCATTCGAATCACTACTTTCACCAACACGTACGGCCGATTTTCATTTCGATTGAATTGGCTTACTGGCGAGAACTTAGGCTTTGTCCGATAGACTTAGATAACTAGAATGGGGTCCAATCCCCTCTTTACGTGGTCGAATCTGCATGGGCTATTTTACGATGAGTTATCCGATACGTTTTTCAAATATTGTCCTCCCTGTTGTCTTGATGATTGTGGTGCTCTTGAATGAACACCTAAGTGCCCAATCTATCCCAACGGATAATGATAGCTCAGCAAACTCAAACGATTTGGGGTTTGTAAATAAGCCCGTTCTCGACGTGCTCAGCGGAGAAATTGAAAACGGATTGGTCTACCAAACCTTTCTTTTAAAAGGCCAAGAGCTTATCAAATCACCGAAAAATCTGGACGTTGTGACAGTTGAGAAAGAGCTGAAACGTAAACGCCGAGGTGCGTCAATCGAAATCCCTAGTCCGGAAATATCTTCGACGAATTCCGTATACGAACGCATGGTAAAGTCGTCGCTTCTCGTTGGTGTCGTTTACGACTGTGGCCGATGTTCGAATTTGCACGCGAATATCGCGGGAGGTGTGTTGATTTCAAAAGACGGTTTAGTTCTGACCAATTATCATGTTGCCTCGAGAAACGATGAAGGCGTCAAGGGCTTGGTGGTGATGTCCCACGACGGGCGTTGTTGGCCAATCAGCGAAGTACTCTCGGCGTCGGCTCGCGATGATGTCGCATTAATCAGAATTGATTGTGATGATTCGCTTGAGCCATGTGTCATTGCGGATGCCGAACCTTCACCGCTCACTTCCGTTCGAGTGCTCAGCAATCCGCGCAATGAGTATTTTGTTCTTACCGAAGGCGTCGTAAGCCGTCACGTTCAATATCCACCCAATAAAGGCCGTGCGCGTTGGATGGAAATCACGGCTGAATTTGCCGCTGGTTCGAGCGGGTCGGGCGTTTTCAACGACAAAGGCCAACTTGTCGGACTCGTATCAAGAGTGCAGCCGATCATTCGTGGCCCAAAGTCTGACGAGGCAACTTCATCACAAAAAGGCGATTCCGATTCAAGCGATCAGGTTGCCTACGCGGAAATGATTCTCAGACAATGCGTAACGTTGTCGGCGATACGAGATCGCTTTTCACCAGAACAGTAATTTTTGCATGGTCAAAATCCAAATAATATTCCATGAAATCAAAAAAAATCCTCAAAACTCTTGGGGTCCAAGAATTAAATGCGGGTGCCTGTTGGGGCGAAAGCAAGTGGCTGCAAAATTCAACTGGCAACAAACTGACGTCGTTTAATCCAGCTACAGGCGAGGCCTTGGGACAAGTCGTCTTGGCGAATCGCTCCCAATACGACACCGTGGTGATGGAATCAAACAATGCCTTTACAACGTGGCGAGATCGCCCTGCACCGTTGCGTGGACAACTTGTTCGCGATTTAGGTGTTGAACTTCGTACATGGCGAGAACCTCTCGGCGAACTCGTAACTCTTGAAATGGGCAAAATCCGTGCAGAAGGGCTCGGAGAAGTCCAAGAGATGATCGACATTTGCGATTTTGCGGTGGGGCTCTCGCGGCAATTATGTGGCAGCACCATGCATTCGGAGCGACCGGGCCATCGCATGTATGAACAGTGGCACCCACTGGGTTCAATTGGAATCATCAGCGCCTTCAATTTCCCAGTTGCCGTTTGGGCTTGGAATGCGGCCATCGCTGCGGTATGCGGAAACACGATGGTTTGGAAACCGTCTCCGACAACACCTCTTGTGAGTGTTGCGGTTCAAAACATTTGCAATCGTGTTATGGCGGATCACAAACTGAACGGATTATTTTCACTGGTTATTGGCGAGAACGACGAGGTGGCAACACCGATGACTGCCGACCCGCGACTGCCGTTGATCAGTTTCACGGGTTCTTCCGCAGTAGGAAAACAGGTTGCCCAAACGGTCGGTAAGCGACTTGGGAAATCGATTCTGGAACTTGGTGGAAACAACGCGATCATCGTTGCCCCCGACGCGAACTTAGAATTGGCTGCCCGAGCGATCTTGTTTGGCGCTGTCGGTACAGCTGGCCAACGCTGCACGTCTACGCGCCGTGTGATCGTCCACGAATCGATAATGGAATCGCTTTCAAGTCGTTTGACCGAAGCATTTGGCCGAATCAAAATCGGTGATCCTCTCGAGTCCACGACATTGATGGGACCGATTATAAATGCATACGCCATCGAAAATTACAGAAACGCGATCAAGCAGGCAATCTCTGAAGGCGGCAAAGTTCTGTATGGAAACGAACATTTGAATCTGCCCGGAAATTTTGTCTTGCCAACCATTATTCACATGCCGAGTCAAACGGCCCAAGTCAAAATAGAAACGTTTGCGCCGATCCTATACTTGATGACCTACTCCAAGATCGAAGAAGCAATTGCAATTCAAAACGACGTTCCCCAAGGACTTTCGAGTTCGATTTTCACCACGCAGCTGGCCACTGCCGAAAAGTTCCTCAGTGCAAGCGGGTCCGACTGCGGCCTTGCCAACGTGAATATTGGAACCAGCGGAGCCGAAATTGGCGGAGCCTTCGGTGGCGAAAAAGAAACCGGCGGCGGCCGCGAATCCGGGTCCGATGCTTGGAAAGCGTACATGCGCCGACAAACCAACACGATTAACTGGTCTGACGGCCTTCCGCTCGCGCAGGGCATCGAGTTCTTTTAACTGTCATGAGTCAAAATTCCACGCGCCAGAGACCATCACGCCTCAGTTTGTTGTTCCATGGAATGTGCTGCCCAATAGATTATAGATTACCGCGTCGGTCCTGTTCAATTTCAAGCGACTCAAACAGAGCCTTGAAGTTGCCCTTGCCAAAGCTTTCACTTCCTCGACGGCAGATGATCTCAAAAAACATTGTCGGACGGTCCTGCAAGGGCTTCGTAAAAATCTGAAGCAAGTAACCCTTGTCATCCCGATCAACAAGAATCCGAAGGTCTTTGACCGAATCATTACTTTCGTTGATCTCTCCTACGCGCTCCCAAACGGATTCATAATATTCGTCTGGAATTCTCAAGAAGTCTACACCACGTCGTCGCAGCCGCTCTACGGTATGCAATTCATCCTTCGTCAAAAGAGCCAAATGTTGAATTCCTGGCGTGTTGTTGTGCCAATCAAGAAACTCTTGGATCTGGCTTTTACGTTTGCCTGGAGCTGGTTCATTGATTGGAATCTTGATCAGTTCGCGCCCCGAATCCATGACCTTCGACATTAGCGAAGAGTATTCGGTTGAGATATCTTTGTCGTCAAACGTTTTGAACAAATTGAAGTCGAGAATTTCCGAATACCAATCCACCCAATAATTCATCTTACCCAGTTCAACATTTGCAACACAGTGATCGACGTAGAACAACCCAACAGGATTTTTGCGGTTGTATTCGTTGATCTCGAGATCTTGAGTCATCGCATATTTCGGCAAGAATACGCCACGGTTTTTGACTCGCTCCAAGTTGTAATCACCCGATCGCGAAACGAATGAATGCACGACTCGCCCCATCGCTTTGATGCCCGACATTACGACGGTACCGTTCTCATCCGAAATCTCTTGTGGCTCGTAGGCCGACTCAGCACCGCGTTTGATTGCCTCGCGGTAGGCCAATTCTGAATCGTCAACGGAAAACGCGATATCCTTGATGCCATCGCCGTACAATGCAACTTCTTTGTGGTATGCATGATTGGGAGTCAAACCTGAAGCAAGCACAAAACGAATGTTGCCTTGGGTCAACAAGTAGGCCGCCTCTTCCCTGGAGCCGGTCGTCAAATCTGAAACTTGTTCGATTTCAAAACCAAAATTGTGAGCGTAAAAATAGGCCGACTGTTTGGCGTTGCCAACCAAAAACTTCACGTAGTCAACATCAACAAGTCGCAATGGATCACGTTTCGCTTGTCCGGATTCTTTAGAATTTGGGACGCTTGAGGTACTCATTATTTTGCCTTTCAGTTTCAAATCGATTTTGTATGTCTTCGCATGTTGGTTTGTGGCAATTGGCAAGCAAAACCAAATGGCATGCAAACGCCATCCGTGTCATCCCTATTTAACTTTCTCGCAAAAGTGTTCGGCGGTCAACCGCTCATGGCAGGAAGTTTTGCCACAGTTACTATAGTCTGAGACAAATGCAGGCGAAAAATTGGTAAAAAACCACCCGTGCGGTAACGCCCTCCTATTCCTACTTCCCCGGAAACTACCACACGCCAATCGTTGCCCCGAGACTGAGCACTAATAAGTCTCGACCGTGACATTCGTTTTAACGTTTTTCTTATTGATCAGTGCGGGCCAATAGCTAATTACTTCGGTCGCTTTGGGGCGACCACCAGCGAATCCAGTCACGCCGGGTGGGCCGCTGGTGACCAGCGGTACAATTTCCATTCCTAATCGATTGAGTTTCTCAGCATCTTCGCCGCGCGCACCGATTCTCAAAACCACCTCGCCAGGTTCCGTAACCGACGGCAAAATTCCAGCATGGCAAACATTGGTGCCAACAATTTCAACAAATCGATCTTCCTCAGGAATCTCAATATTGTCGATTTTCAAGCGATCAAAAACGATGTCGGCACACAGTTTCGCTTTGTCGATAGCGTCCGGCCCGGCAACTGTGAGTTGACCGAGAATCTTGTAACCTTCGTGAAAGGACACTGAGACTTTGAGCGTTTCGGTTGCCGGAGCGCCTTTGATTCCACTGACGCGAACCCGATTCGGCCCCTCTTGTTGAAGCCGCGCCGAACTAAAGTCGGCGATGCAATCCGGCGTGATGTAGCGTTTGGGGTCACCCATCTCGTACACCAACTGTGACGTGACTGTTTCGATATCGACCAGACCTCCGGTGCCCTCGTGTTTCGTCACAACGAAACTGCCATCTGGATAGGCCTCAACGATTGGGTATCCAATGCGCGCCATGTCTGGAACTTCACGCCAATTGGTGTAGTTTCCACCGGAACATTGCGCTCCGCATTCCACGATATGCCCTGCCACCGTAGCTGCCGCAAGCAAGTCATAGTTGTCGAGATCCCAGCCAAACTCATAAACAATTGGTGCCACGACAACCGACGGATCTGTTGCGCGACCTGTGATGACAATGTCGGCTCCCATTCGCAATGCCTCAACAATGGGCACGGCCCCGATGTAAACATTTGCACTCTTCACGCTGTTCAGATAGGGAGCAAGCAATTCGCCGTTGTCCATATTCTTGAACGGTTCACCAGAATCGATCAATCGCGTCAAGTCGTGCAAGATGTCATCGCCTTCAACCACGGCAACCTTGATTCCAGTCAGCCCAAGTTTCTTGATAACCTCGGCCACTGCGCTGCGGCAGGCTTGCGGATTGACACCGCCAGCGTTGGCGACGATTTTTATTCCTTTATCACTGCATTTGGGCAGCACGCGTTCGACCATTTCAACAAAATCCGTTGCATAGCCAGCGTTGGGGTTCCGGCTCTTGAGCTTCTGCATGATGCTCATGGTGACTTCAGCAAGGTAATCGAGGGTGAGGTAATCCAGTGGGCCTTCGTTCACGAGACGAATAGGTCCCAAGATACTGTCGCCCCAAAAACCCTGCCCGTTTGCAATTAGAATTTTGTCTCGTTT
>JAHEAM010000626.1 GCA_024642765.1 Planctomycetaceae bacterium | reverse complement strand
CTCGCCATCCGATGTTCGTCGAATTGAATCCCTTCCTACCTCCCCCCGGGCCTGTCCAAATGTCAACTCCTGCCAAGTTCGAATTCCTAGACGCTAAAGGAAATCCCATTGGCATTGCAGATTTTGAATTTGAAGGCAACCGCTTGGTCGTGAAGCAGGGAGCCAAACTTGACTACGAAGGCGACAACGCTCGTGAATTAGAAATCCGCGTTACCAACGAAAATGGCAATGAACCCGATTCCGAAAGGGAATCCTCAATTGGCTAGCTCCAAAACCGCTCAGTTGCAAATGCTCTCAGCCTCGTAGGGTCGGTATATACTCTGCCGGGGTCACTAGGCCTCGGAATGAATGTTCATCCAAGGCCTGACGGTAGGCCATTCGAGGCACGAGAGATTTTCCGAAAACGATGCGAAGCGACTACTGCACAAAGAACGACGTCTCGGTGATAGCACGATCGGATAAATTCAACAACCTTACATGTCAGCCAACGCTTCGCTGACCCAATCTACCGCTTGCAAATAGGCGTCGCAAATCGCCGCGTTGCCAAGCGAGCCACACGCAATCTGATTCCAGTTTCCGCGTTCATATTCCATGACGCAATTCAAAATTTCCCCTAATTCACCAGTGAAACTAGTGAGTGCTTCGGCAATTTCTTCGCTGACAGGAACCATTGCCAAAGCCTGTTCCATTGGCAGGTCTAGCAACACATCGAGGCCAGAGAATAATCCCGTCAAAAAATAGGATTCTGTACTCGGGTTTTGAAGAGCTACCGCCAACAGTTCGGCCATTTTCGCCCGCGTTAGCACCGTACGAATTAATTCACCTGGCTTTTCATCACCCGCTTCGGCTAGCGCTGACAAGCAGGCCATCGTCTTGATTCGGTTGGCTCCTGCCAGAGTGACCGCATGCCGAATCGATTCGACTTTCCCGCTGAGTGAACTGTTTGCCGAATTGACGAAACGCAACAGTCGAAACGCGAGTGAAGGTTCCGATTGGATAATTTCGGAGACTTGGTCCAATGAAACGTCCGGTTGCTGAATCTTGGCTATCAAACGCATCATCGTCACGCGATTTGCTGGGACTTGTCTACCTGTGATAACGGTCGGGCGACAGAAAAAATACCCCTGAAAGTAATCGAATCCCAATCGTTTGCATAACTCAAACTCTTCCGAAGTTTCGACTTTCTCGGCAAGCAATCGCACATCGTGGTTACGCAACTGTTCAACGTGTTTCGGAAGTTCAGCCGACGGAATCGCTGGCAAATCGACTTTAATGATATGGGCTAATTTCACCAACTCAACCATGTCCGGTGAATGGACGTAGTCATCCAATGCCAGGATGTATCCTTCGTCTCGCAATTCCGACAGAGCCAACAATACCTCTGGAGTCGGTCGCACGTCTTCCAGAACTTCCAATACGACTCGTTCTTTGGGGAGCGCCAAGCAATGACGCTTCAAAATGAACTCTTCTGAAGCATTAAAAAATGCAGGCAAAGTCCCTACTATTCGTTCCAATCCAATTTCGGCAAACGTGTTCAACAGCAACCGCGCGGTCGCACGTTCGCCGTCGGAAAAATCAGCCCGATTGTCTTCGCTGGATCGAAACAAAAGTTCATAAGCGTAAGTTGTTAAATCAGCGTTATAGATAGGTTGCCGTCCTACGAAAACATAATCTGATTTTTTCGCTGGTGGCTCCGAAATACTGCTTTTTGATACATTCATGTTATTAACGGATTCTTGATTTTGCCGATGTTTGTTGGGAAATCCAAGACATTAAATTGCTCAAACTTGGAACCTGGACTGCCTTGTGTCTTCTCGATTTCTATACACTCAAACGGGGTGATCTCTCTACATTACCGGAGCAAACGTTTTAATTTCGACAGGGTGACAATACTATTGTGTCGTTTCGCAATTAGCTCAAGAGCAAACTGCAGGCACCCCACGACACGCTAGCTGCAATCAGCTACAGCCCGAGAAACAGACCATCTCTGAGTGGCGAAAGAACCGCCGGCGACCTGTTTCGACTTCATTGAGTTTGATGCGGCAGACCAAAGTGGCAATTCGTATTCAACCCATTGGGAGAGATTGTTTCGACGTTCCGCGGCCGTCGCTTCGAGAGCGATTTACTCGTTGGTAGTTGGTTTTCGTGTTCAATCGTTTAACATACACTATTTTTTTCAAGACACTTGATTCCTTAGGATATTCAGATATGCGGGCAACCAGCATTGTGGCGCCG
>JAHEAM010000625.1 GCA_024642765.1 Planctomycetaceae bacterium | reverse complement strand
TACTTCCTTTGAACTGGCCACGAGTCTATCGTATTTCTTGTGGTCGAGCACTCCAGATGCCGATTTATTGAAGGTGTCACTTCAAGAAAATTTGCAGAATGACGAAGTTTTGAAACGCGAGATTCGACGATTGTTGATGTCTGAGAAAACGAATCAGATGGTTCAGGATTTTGCTGGCCAGTGGCTTCAGCTCCGCGCTCTATCTCATATCGAACCCAATCCTGAAGCTTTTCCCGAAACCGATCGACGACTACTGGATGACATGAAACGAGAAACCGAGTTGTTTTGTTTGGCGATCATGAGAGAAGACCGCAGCCTGCTCGATTTCTTGAATGCCGATTTTACTTTTTTGAACCATCGATTGTCTCGCCATTATGGATTAAGTGAAGGCTCGCAAGACACTCGTCGCTCCAACGATGAGGATTTTTCTCGCGTTAGTTTGGCGGGAACAGCCAGAGGTGGTTTGTTGACTCAAGCCAGTATCCTGACAGTGACGAGTAATCCGACTCGGACCAGTCCCGTAAAACGCGGGAAATGGATATTGGAAAACCTGTTGGGTGAACCACCGCCTCCGGCATTGCCCGATGTGATGCCACTTGAACAGCAAGAGTTGAAAGGCTCGTTGCGTGAACAGATGGAACAACATCGCCGTGACCCCAGTTGTGCCTCATGTCATGACTTGATGGACCCGTTGGGTTTCGCTCTGGAGAATTTTGATGGGGTGGGGCGCTGGCGCGATTCGGACGGCGGAAATGTTATCGACGCCAACGGTGAACTGCCCTCGGGTGAGTCGTTTTCTGGTGCTGCTGAGCTAAGGCAAGTATTGATCAAGGCCAAACAAGACGAATTCATTCGCTGTGTCACTGAGAAGATGATGATTTACGCGTTGGGACGAGGCCTACGTTACGAGGATCAATGTGCCGTGAACGAAATTACACTGCGGCTGCAGCAAAATGATTACCGTTTTTCTGAATTACTCTATGGTGTGATCGAAAGCGCTCCGTTTCGCAAACGACAACTTCAAATGAAAGACTGAGCTATGAAATTCAATCAACTCTCACGGCGAACCATGTTGCGCGGCGTTGGTGCTGCGATCGCTTTGCCATTATTGGAAGCTATGTCGCCTGCGAGGTTCTTGTTTGGAGCACCGGGTGTCGCTTCGTCTCCGCTTGCATCTCCCATTCGGATGGCTTTTCTGTATGTGCCCAATGGAGTTCACATGGCTGATTGGACACCTAAAGCAACAGGGAAGAATTACGAGTTGACCCCGATCCTAAATGAGTTCGGTGCCTATCGTGAACAATTCAATGTATTGAGCGGACTGGCTCTCAACGGGGCCAGGGCGCTTGGGGATGGTGGCGGCGATCATGCGCGGAGCGTCGCTGCATTCTTGACTGGCAGTCATCCACGCAAAACCAGTGGCGCGGATATCCAGAATGGAGTTAGCGTTGATCAACTTGCGGCAGAGAGGATTGGATCCGCAACACGCTTGCCTTCGTTGGAGTTGGGGACCGAGTCGAGTTCACCGACGGGGCAATGTGATTCGGGGTATAGCTGTGCTTATGCATCGAATATGTCTTGGCGAACACCGACTAGTCCTGTCGCGAAGGAGGTCGACCCTGCGTTGGCCTTCGATCGTTTGTTCGCTGGGACGGATTTGACGTTGAATCCAGAACAAAGAGCCCGCAAAGAACGTCGGCGAAAAAGTATTCTTGATTACGTAGCGAGTGATGCCAAAGCGCTGCACGGTGCACTCGGGGCCAATGATCGCCGGAAACTGGACGAATACCTGTTTGCCGTTCGCGATATTGAAAAACGACTTAGTCGATCCGATAAACTGAGCCATGATGACTCAGCGACACAAGATGTCTTGCGGCCGGAAGGCGTGCCGCGAGAATACGAGGAGCATGTGAAGTTGCTGATGGACATGATGGTGTTGGCATTGCAAACGGATTCGACTCGAATCTCGACATTCATGTTTGCAAACGCCGGTAGCAATCGCAGTTACCGTGAAATTGAAATCGCCGAAGGACATCATGAGTTGTCGCATCACGGCAATAGTCCGAAGAAGCAAGAGCAAATTTCAACCATCAATCGGTACCATGCCAAGTTATTTGACTACTTTTTGGAAAAGATGTCGTCGGTCAAGGAAGTTGATGGGACCCTACTGGACAATTCGATGGTGGTTTACGGAAGTGGAATTAGTGACGGTAATCGCCACAATCACGATGATTTG
>JAHEAM010000624.1 GCA_024642765.1 Planctomycetaceae bacterium | reverse complement strand
GGCAAAAGAAATGGCGGACAATCTCGCCAGTTACCGCGACCAAGGCTACACTCGATTTCAGTTGAAAGTAGGCGGTGATGCGGACGAAGATATCGCCAGGATTCGAGCTTGCTCGGCAGTTTTGCAGTCAGGCGATGTGCTGGTTGCCGACGCGAATACTGGCTGGCTGATGCATGAGGCAACTCGCGTGGTTCGCGGAGTTGAAGACATCGATGTCTACATCGAACAGCCTTGTCTTACCTACGAACAATGCCGCAGCATACGAGAGCGTACAAACCACCCGTTCGTCATGGATGAGTGCATTGACGACATTTCGATGTTGTGGAGAGCGCATACGGATCGGGCATGCGACGTCGTCAATATCAAGATTTCCAAGTTGGGTGGATTGACTCGCGCTCGTCAAGCTCGTGATTTGTGCGTCTCGATGGGAATCGCAATGACACTTGAGGATAGCTGGGGCGGTGACATTGCGACCGCAGCGATCGCCTGTCTGGCCCATAGCACGCCGACGAAATTTTTGTTCACATCGACGGACTTCAATAGCTATGTGACGGTGAAGAACGCTGACAATGCACCGCAACGGATCAATGGACGAATGTCAGCAAACACTTCGCCTGGCCTGGGTATTGAACCGCGATTTGATGTTCTACGCGAGCCTGTTTTAGTTATTGAATGAAGTTGCCAACCGTGAACAAGGTCGGATCCGAATTACGGAAGCCGTTAACCGTTAGCCCAAAGCGTAAGCAGTCGAAGATCGTACGCCTATCGGCTATCGCGGAATCAATTTCGGGTTGATACGTTTGTCTTTTGGGGCTCCTGGGTTATTGCTACCCGGGTCCGCAACTCACGAGCCCGCAACTTAGGCAGAGCCTCCGACGGCGCAAGTCTTGTGACAAGTACAACATTTATTCCAAATTGTCAGTAAATCAAAAACGGCGAGTAGCAGAAATGAAAGTGCGAAAAAAAGTGAAAATCCATTGAGCACCATACTCATATAGAATTCCAAATGTACATTTGGGGCACAAAAAGCAGATGCCTTGCGGAAATTGATCTTTGGTTTTCGATTAACAACACGCGTCATCCGAGCTTGGGGTGAGAATGTACGACGGGCAAAAACGTCATTTCATTATCTGACTACGGTGAAATTCGCCGTTGCCCTTTAGTTCCAGCACGATTGGGAAATTTTGATGCGGACAACGTATGCGCGATTCTTAAACCACATCCCTGTCAAACGAGACAAGTGGCTGCCATATTGGTGATGCTCATTTGCAACTGCTTGGTCTCGACCAAATTTTTGGCGACGGACTAATTGAACGAGTTCCAAAAGGAAGAATGGTAGAAGTTCTTAATCATATTTCATTTGTGTTGGCTGCAACGACAATACGTTTACAATCTTACGCCCAAGTTTTTGAGGTTTTCGATGCACCAACACTCATCAGGATTTTTGAAGGCTGCTGTTTTGGTCTTGTTTGCCGTCAGCTTTTTAGTTTGGGCCAATGAGGCGGTCGCGGAAGAACCACAACGCAAACCGGCTAGGCCCAATGTTGTCATGATTGTCGTCGACGACTTGAATGACTGGGTCGGACCACTGGAGGGACATCCCCAGACGCGGACCCCATACCTCGATACTTTGGCTGCTCGCGGAACCACTTTTCGGAACGCCCACTGCCAGGCACCTTTGTGTAATCCGTCACGCACCAGCGCCTTGACCGGATTACGCCCGACTACGACCGGCATCTATGGGTTGGAACCCTGGTTTCGCAACGTCGAGCCACTCAAAGATCTCGTGACGTTGCCTCAATATTTTTCCAGGAATCGCTACCGCACTTATGGAGCTGGAAAAGTTTTTCACGGCGAGGAAGCCCGAAAGAGCGAGCCAGCAGAGTTCGATGTTTGGGGACCTGTCGCATCGGTGGGCGCTAAGCCGGAGGCCAAATTGACCCCTCCCACACCCAACGGCAATCATCTGTTGATGGATTGGGGCACGTTCCCTCATCGAGATGAAGACAAAGGCGACTATAAAGTTTCATCATGGGCCGCCGATCAAATCGCGGAAATGCAGGATGACCAACCCTTTTTCATGGCCGTTGGTTTTTCATTGCCGCATGTCCCCTGTTACGCGACCCAACGCTGGTTTGATCTTTTTCCAGAGAACGGTCTTACTCTTGCGCCCATTCTCGAAAATGATCGGGACGACATCCCGGACTTTGCCTGGAATCTGCACTGGTCCCTTCCAGA
>JAHEAM010000159.1:2878-8143 GCA_024642765.1 Planctomycetaceae bacterium | reverse complement strand
AACGACATATCGTTTGAGCCTGACATCAACCCCGAGCTCGATGGACGCTTGTTGGGCTCGCCGGCACAAGGTCCGGCAGGTCCCGGTCAAAAACTATTAATGACACAACAGGAGCGAGCAGCGATCACAGCCTTTCTAAAAACGCTGTCGGGAAAAAACGTTTACACCGACGAGCGTTGGTCGGATCCATTTGGCCCTGAAGGAGAATTGACCGTTATTGGCAATGTAGATGTCGATGCGATTGAAGTAGGCGATGCAACGGCTCAACGCAACTCCATTGATGCCTTGACCGTTAAGTTTGCTGGGGACGTCATCATTATGCCTGGTGCGTTAAAAGTTATACAACGCAGCACCGCAGACGAAGCAACCTTCGAGACGGTGAAAATAACTGTATCGGAGCCCCAGCTTGTTGGCGGTCAAACAGTAGTCACCATCACGTTCGATGACCATATTCGAGGCCGTTTTTCCCGATCACTAGTTGATGGAAATTATCAAATCACTTTGGCGGGCCACTTGCTATTTCGGGATGGAATTCCAATGGGATCCGATCTGGTATTTGGAGACGAAGAAGCGGAACGATTTTATGTTTTCTTCGGCGACTCGGATGGTAACCGATTTGTCGATGACGACGATACCGAGGTCTTTCTCGATGCGTACAAGAGATCGGTTGGCGAGAAAGGATTCGATCCAACGCTCGACTACGATGTCAGTGGCAGCGTGGACAACATCGACATGACTAACTTTCGTCAACGTTATCGAAAGTTTGAGCTTCCATTTGACTTTAGTAGTATGTCCCGAAATGACTCAGGAAAGACTGATTCCACGAGGCACAAATTCGACTCGACCAAGGAATCGAGCTTGCGCGCACAACCTTCTAAAGGGCTTTGACCGAACTTGGCCGCAAGATTAAATCGATAGACGACGATCTACCGGTGACATTAACGGCAAAAATGGAAATCCGCTCGACGTCGTTGGTTTTAGAACCCTCGAATTACGAGGCACTCATTTTCTGGACTCTTGCTTAGGCAAATTCAACCAGATACTATTGAAGGCCACGCCGAGCATATTAATTCGGGAATTCGTATCGTGGTCATGTCTTTTATTTCCCACCAAGGCCTTCGAATTCGTAAAGCGCGAAGATGAAATGGACGACTAGTACGTAGAGCGTAGCCCACAAAATGGTATTCGTTACGCTACGACTGACATCAGTCGTTGAGTACTTGGGATTACAGCCTTGGTAGTATCCAATCGCTCCAATTCCAAAGCCACTGACGATCAATTTGGCAATCAGCCAGCCGAAACCGTGATAGAAAAAATGATCAATTCGATCCAAGCGTAAATAAAAGTAATGACTCCAGAAGTCCGGTCCGCGTTCTGGATGCGACCAAACGAACGAAATCAAACTTGCAAATACCGCACCCAAATAGGAAACAAAATTCAAAATCGGGGTTCCCACCAAAAACGCCAACATGATCGGTGTTAACAGGTATGATCGCGGGGGCGCGTTAAAGGTCCGCATTGCATCGAGTTGACTCCCATATTGCCGGCCACCAATATCCGCTGTCACTGCGGCGCCGCAACGCGCAGCAACCAAAATACAGGCCAAAATTGGAACGAACACTCGATAGAGAACAAATCCAATCGCTTCTAACAAGTTTTCGATGATCAAAGGTTCCGTATACAACGCGAACGGAAAAAATTGAAACGTAAAATACGTCGCGACGAAACCATTGATCAAGCCCGCCAGCAATAGATAGATCATCGCGGTTGGACCGAAAACGAGATTCGAAAAATGCAACAAAAAACGCACGCCCCATTTTGGATTTCGCCACGCCGGCAAAATGCTCAACAGGGCAACTGCTGCAGCTCGAGCAACATCCGAAGTCTGCGAGAAAAAGGCGATGAGAATTTCCAAGGATCGTGGCCAAAATGTCTTTGGATTGGCAGGCATCGGTGTTGTGTCGCGGCTTCGTGACATCTCGCCCAGCCGTGATTCAAGTTGCTCCCAGTTGTTCTTCGGAACTTCCACTATCGTTCTTTTATTGGCATCAAACAGAAAAACGCGATCGGCGATCGGAAGTAGGGTTGGATAATCGTGGGTCACAATGATCGATGTCTTACCATGATGATCGTGTGTTTCACGGATCAAGTTTGCAACGCGCTGCCCCGTCGCGGGATCGAGTCCTGAGGTGGGTTCATCGTACAAGATGACTTGAGGATTCGATGCAAGTGTTCGAGCTACGGCCAAACGCTGACGTTGTCCGCCACTCAAGCGTGCGGTCGGAACATCCCCAGGTACTTGCAACTCGTCTAGCCAAGCTTTCGCCGCTCGACTTTTTTCACCTGAAGCGTTGCTTGTTTTGGCAAAATCGACATTGTCTTGCGGCGACAATTCGTCAAACAAAGCAAACGATTGGAAGACAACGCCAGCCTGACCGCACTGCACCGGTTGACCATCAAATGCGACGGTTCCAGTTGCTAGGATTCCATCATAACGTTTCGAAATAAGCCCCGCGATAATCTTGAGCAATACACTTTTGCCAACGCCGCTGGGTCCCACGACCACGGAAATTTCTTTAGCTGGAATCGTCAAATTGACTTGTTCAAGCAAGACTCGCACGCCAGCGGTAACTGAAATGTCTTCCAGTTTGATTTCGGGTCCGTCGGCAGAATCAAATTTCGATTTCATATACAAGTCAGCCAAGCTGGAGGCAGTATCGGGCAAAGTCGTCATCGCTTCGTCGCGGGGACATGGAATGGTCGTGATGCATGGGGACTACCAACGGTTACGAACAGTTCGTGCACGCGTTCTGTTCCCGTTTCTGCAGAGTTGTCAATATGCAATACAAACCAACGCCGGTCTTTGAATAAAACTTTACTCCGCAATACTTCGCTAAATTCCGGCGTGATTTCACGGTTTGGGTTTCCGAAAAGAGACTCGCCAATTTGGGTGACGGTTGGTCCAAGCCGTTCATTCGCATTTGCCATCACACTTTTCATCTCCGGACTTTCCCACATGCTCCGCCAGGTATTTCGCAGTTCATCGTTATCGACAAATAATTCTAGGAAAATTTCATTTAGAAGCGTTTTGATTTTCTCGTCATGTGAAACTCGCTGGAGGCCTGCCTGAAAGACGTCTTGAACGGCTACGTTATTGGCAATGCGATTAATCACTCGATTCTGGGCTTCGAGGAACTCAGAAACATGCTTCTTTAATATAGGAATTGCTTTACTGTCAACAAAGCGGTCGAATTCCTTTCTCGTCAGGTCATGTTGAGGCAATGGCGATGCATCGTACAAATAACGCCATGTCAAACGCCAAACTGAGGCTTGATTCCAAATTTCCGAACCGACGACTTCAACGAGTGGACCTGTTTCCTCACGGACGATTGGCCAAACTTCCTTTTCCAAAACGGGAATTAGTTCCGTTTCAATAAATTCAGCCTGGTACTCTTTGGCGATTGCCGAAAACTGCTCGCTACGTTTTTCAAGTGCCGTCCGCAAGTGCCGCTGAATGATGAATTGCGATTCGGTCAGAGCCTTGGCAAGCACCGGCTGCAACTCATTCCAGAGAACTTCGCGATGCTCATCCAGGCTGCCCATGATCAATTGCGAGATCTCTTCTCGTTTTTTGGGAGGAAGCATCGTCGCGACAACCCATTCCAAGGATGTGGGCGTTTCATGGTAGGTTATCGTCGCTTGGTCTTTGAACAACGCTGGTGAACTACTGAAAAATTCGGCTACTGCAAAATCGGCAAACACCAATTCGCGTTTCTGGGATGCGTTTGATTCAACCCGTACGATTCGTCCGATTGGTTTCTTTTGGCTCGGGTCATCACCAAAAATCATGTCGCCCACTTTCAGCAGTTGCTTTTGAGCAAACTTCAATTCAACAATATGCCTCGGTTGCACAATGAAAGTTGCTACCTGAGTTGCTGGATTAGATTCGACATTAGCAGCCGGTTTGATCCAATACAGCAAGCCGATCAGGATACTAGTCCAGATCGCGATTCCCAAAATGACCTTCATGGTTTGACTCGTGTAGTTCAGTTAACTTATGGGGAGTGAGCAGCAATCTGGCTTAAATAGGCGTCTCTAGAATTCAAAAAAAGGATGGCAACTCTACCTACAACGTACCTATTAACTATTGGACTTGTTTGCCGCGGTTTTCGCTTTTTTTCCATCGAGCTTTGTTTGGCCACTGTTGGCGGGTCTTTCTTTGGGGGATGTGTGATCGTGAATGATTTTCCAGCCATCATCGAATTTTTCAAGGACGAGCGTAAATCCACCTTCGGCAAGTTCGTTTTCCATTTGCAAATGGTAGGTCCCAAGAACCATAGCGGCAGCCTCACCAATTTTTCGGGGTTCAAGGTTCCGAAACTCAAGTTGCCCCATTTTGCCTGCAGGGTAGCGTGTTTTGTATCGTTCCAACGTCGCATTCCAGCCACGGAGCAAAGTCCCCCCGCCCGCGAATGACATTCGTTCGTCTTGCCAATATCCAACCATGAATCCCTCGATGTCATTGCGATTCCAGGCAGCCTCTTGATCACGTAGAAGCTTCAAGATCGCTTTTGTATCAGCATCTACAACCGCACTATTTGCCGCGGATTGAGATTCCTTTTTTTCTTGCGCGATGGTCGTGGAGACGACCGATACCGCATACAGCATTAGGCAAACAAGTACATTCAACATATTGCGAATCATGACGAGGGCTTTTGGGTTTAAGGGTTGTTGTTGAAGGCTACCGAGTTGAACAAACTTATCGGTTGGGTGATAATTGCGACACGTTTCCAAACAATTTTTACATAATTGCTTTTTCAGATTGAAATGCCAAACAAAAATTTCCAAACTCGGTGCAATGAAACGATTGACGGTCTCACTCAGTCAGGGCAACTCAAACCATTTTATGACATTGCTTCACCGATGCGAGCGGTGGTCAAAATCAAGGGAAAGGGTGAGGTTTTGGTTCTATGTGCAAACAATTATCTCGGACTCGCTGACCATCCTGAAGTCATTGAGGCGGGAATCCAAGGCTTGCGTGACTACGGAGCTGGGACAGCATCCGTGCGGTTCATCTGTGGTACCTTGGATTGCCATCGTCAGATGGAGGAAACGGTCGCCCGTTTTGTTGGTACGGAAAGTTCGTTGACATATGTTAGCTGTTGGAATGCCAACGAAGCATTATTCCCGACATTAGTTGGACCTGAAGATGCCATTCTCTCCGACGAACTCAACCACGCATCGATTATCGATGGCATGCGTTTG
>JAHEAM010000159.1:0-2868 GCA_024642765.1 Planctomycetaceae bacterium | reverse complement strand
CAAAATCAGTGACGAAAAAAGTCTATCGCCACAGTGACCTGAGTCAACTCGAGGAACAACTCAAGGAAACTCAAACAAATGCTTGCCGCTGGGTTGTAACTGACGGCGTGTTCAGCATGGAGGGCGACGTCGCACACTTGCCGGAATTGGTTTCCCTGTGCGAACGATACGACGCGATGTTGGTGGTTGATGATTCGCATGGCATTGGGGTTCTCGGCAAAACGGGGCGCGGAACACCTGAACACTTCAATTTACTTGGAAAGATCGATGTAATTACCGGCACACTCGGCAAGGCTTTGGGTGGGGCCGCTGGCGGTTACATTGCAACATCTCAGCGGGCGATCGAAGTTTTAGAGCAACGAGCTCGGCCGAGTCTGTTTTCGAATGCTCTCCCTGCCACGGTTGCCTACAGCGCGCGAAAGGCAATTGAACTCATCGAACAACAACCCGAGATTGTTGCCAAGCTCCATAAGAATGTTGCGAACTTTCGCGGTGGCCTACAAAAACTGGGATTCGAATGCACGGACAGCCCAACCGCTATTATTCCCATCATGATTGGCGATGAAGCCGAAGCAATTCGCAAGTCAAAACGACTGTTTGAAATGGGGATAATGATCATTGGCTTCGGGTTCCCAGTCGTTCCGAAAGGCGAGGCTCGCCTGCGACTCCAAGTCTCGGCGGCTCTGAACGACGAACACATCGAACGAGCTCTCGATGCGTTTTCCAAATTGTAAGCAATCTCTGCCCATGGCCTTCAACCAAAATCGAGATAACAAATGATTGATCTTCGCAGCGATACCGTAACCCAACCTTGTGAGGGGATGAGGCGGGCGATGGCGGTGGCCGACGTGGGGGACGACGTGATTGACGTCGATCCGACAACCGCACGACTGCAAGAAACGGTTGCGGAAATGCTCGGGATGGAATGCGCGATGTTCATGCCCAGCGGCACGATGACGAATCAGGTTGCCGTCAGGATTCATTGCCAACCTGGCGATGAAATGATCTGCGAGGAAGGCTGCCACATTTACAACTACGAGCAAGGCGGCTTCGCGCAGTTGTCTGCCGTGATTCCGCGAACCGTTCGCGGCAGGACAAGTCAATTTGAAGTCGACGATGTCGCAGATCTAATTCGACCTGACAATGAACACGCCGTGCGTTCAAGACTTTTGTGTTTGGAGAATACGCACAATCGAGGTGGTGGTGTTATCTTGCCACTGGAGAACGTACAGAGTGTGTGCCAATGGGCGAAGCAACAAGGTCTTATTCGTCACCTCGACGGAGCCAGGTTGTTCAATGCTGTGGTTGCGACGGGTGTGCCGGCTGACCAGTGGGCCAAAGAATTCGATACAGTCAGCATTTGCCTAAGCAAGGGCTTGGGGGCTCCCGTGGGCAGCATCTTGGCAGGCCCCAGGTCGTTACAGAAAGCGATGCGGCGGAATCGAAAGTTGTTTGGCGGGGCTATGCGGCAATCCGGGATCTTAGCGGCGGCGGCATTGTTCGCCCTTGAGAACAACATCCCGCGGTTAGCAGATGATCACCAACATGCTCAGATTCTCGCCCAAGCCATAAAGAGTCACTGCGATAACTTTGCCTTGGATCCGGGGCGCGTTGATTCCAACATTGTGATTTTCAAAATCGACAAACCCAACATGCCTGCTGAACAGTTTTGTAAACTCGCCAAAGAAGCTGGTGTGTGGATGCTACCGTTTAGCCGCTGCCACGTTCGTGCGGTTACACATCTTCATATTCGTGAAGAAGATGCCACGCAAGCTGCAAAAATACTATGCGAGCTGCATGATAAAATCGCGGTTTAGCATAATTCGAAAACGACTTCAAAAATTCCTGTCGTGGTCGGATTTCACCATTCAGCTTCTGAATTCGGCAATCATTTAACACATCGGCCAAATGCGTCATTGCAGAATTCTTGGGTTGCGGCTGCGGCAGGCGAATTTCTCAGCAGGCGTTGCGAACATTCTGGGCAACACGGCTCAACCGGTACCACAATGGTTTTTGCCACCATCCGGCACACCCTACGCGGCGTTGCTACTTTTTCTTGGTAGGGCACCTGGATTGTGAACTCTTGTGTTTGTTGCACGGGAACGGTGCGATTGATAGTTCGATAAACCGTTCGAGCGCGAATTTGCGGAATGTTGATCGTGTAGGTCTGAGTGCGAAGTTCTGCAACTTGTTCGTCGCGATATTCGACTACAGTTTGTGTTTTGGTTTCCGGAACCATAACCGTATGTTTTTGCTCCTTGAGCTCCGCAACTTGTCGATGGCGAGTCACAATGCGAGTACGTTTACGTTGCTTGGGAACTTTGACCGTGTATTCGATAGACTTTACTTCTGGGATTACTTTTGTAACCGTCCTGGTCGTCTGTCGGGATCGGCGTTGGGGAACATTGACCGTGTAGGTTACCAATTGAACTTCTGGGACCGTTCGCATGACCGGTCTTTGGATTTCGCGATAGCGGATCTCTGGTACTTGTGTCTTATAGGTCAACTTCAGCTCGCGAGGTTCCGAAACTTCGTATTCTTGTTCTTGGTTTTCATACGTGACCGTTGCCGTCGGTTTGACGGAATTAAAGTCTTTGTAGTAGGGGACCAATTCAGTTGAGTAACTGATTTGCGGGATTGAAATCTGTCGCTCGACTAACTGTGTCTCAGGAACCTGAAAAGTCTCTTCCTTATTCGAATAAACGATGCGCGGGACCTCTTTGGATTTTTCAGTCATGCGAAACTTCTGGATTGGTGTTTCACGAGTTCGGGCCTCTGGCCGAAAACGCGTCATACTAATCGTGCGAGTCCGCGTTTCGGAACGAGGCGTGTATTCAATTTCGGTTGTTGTTCGTTGTTCGGTTCGGT
>JAHEAM010000158.1 GCA_024642765.1 Planctomycetaceae bacterium | reverse complement strand
CAAAAACTTCGATGATCGTTTGGAGTTTTTAGTAAAAACATTTGATCGCCATGAAACCCCCAAGCACCTTCAGACAACTTTGGCTCGTCTCCGTAACCTATCAAGCCCATCGCAGCCTTCGGAAAGTCCCGAATCACGCTCACAACATAGCCACCCTCTGGGACCTCACGACGAAAGACCTCGATCTGAAATTTCCGCATCAATTGGCCATAGTGAAGTGATTGCTCACGCAACTGATCGGGGCGAAAAACAGATTGTCGCTCACTCGCCAACCGCTGGATTTGCCCAGTCCAAATTTCCGCCGCAGCAAGCGACCAGGGAGCGTGGCCGGGAAACTCAACAGACTTCCGACGCATCTTTTCATCTGGCACAGTCCAGCTATCTGCCGCGATTGCCTCACCCAAAATCAAGGGTTGCATCTCATGTTGCTCAACATAATTTTTCAATCGCTCAAGCGTCGACACCCACGTGTGATTATTTCCATAGGGATGGTCGTCGTAAAAATCATGAACCCGATTCCATTCGATCCAACTGCTGTCGTCTTCGACAACCGCGTTGGGTATGGCGTCTTTGCATTGTTGGTACAAGGCTCGCACGACTTCGATATCGGCACTTGGTCCTGTTTCACACGTCAAACTGCGCAACACTACACTTGGATGCGTTCGGTCATACTCAAAAAACTCTTGATACTCACTCTTCAACTCCTTGAGGTGTTTGTCGTCCAACTGTGGATGCCATGTCGGATACTCGACCCATGCCAACATCCCTAACTCATCACACAATTCAAGATAACGGCGGGGCGGCACCCACAAACAAAATTTCATCAGGTTGAAGCCGCGTGATTTAGCAAATTCGATTTCCCGTCGCATAAACGCTTCGTCCAGACTTGGCGCAAAACTCGGCGGCGCGTAGCCCCAATTCAAAACACCGCGCAAACTGATCGCCCGTCCATTCAAAACAAACCTTTTGTCTTCGACGACAAATCCCCGAAAACCCGTGGCAATTTGAATTTCGTCGGTTGCATCATCTGTACTGCAACGAACACGAAACTCGTAACGCATTGGTGAAACAGGTGACCATTCACGGAGCTTGATTGGGCTCTCGCCGTTGAATTCGAATTCGTTTCCGTCACTTGTTTCGCTAGCAACTATGACCGACCAGTCTGCATCCGCCGCTAGCGAATCGCTCGGCCTAAGTTCGCGAATTGAAAGGTCGAACTTAAGCTTCTGTTCAACTGTCGTTGAAACCGGGACCAAGAAGTTCAACCGGTTCGTTTCAAAGTCCGCTGTGACAAACAGACGATCTTGATCGATAGCGACCGATTCACAAACTTTCC
Source organism: Planctomycetaceae bacterium (assembly GCA_024642765.1). Classification (GTDB taxonomy): domain Bacteria; phylum Planctomycetota; class Planctomycetia; order Pirellulales; family Pirellulaceae; genus BJ22. The sequence goes on along the minus strand of JAHEAM010000158.1, from coordinate 6,812 downwards.
AAGTGACCGGTTGCCAGATACCACCGAAGTGATTGGTGATGACAGGTAGAAACCCCTGCGTGTTGTGACCAACTAATTCATCAACCTCAACCCGCAGCACGTTGCCGGTTTGCTGGCGGGACTTTTCTAGGGCTTGCGTTGCGTCAACTTCAAATGGAGTCCAACCACCCAAATGCTCACCAATGAGTTCATCGTTCACAAACACTCTGCACGAAGTGGCGACTGCCTCGAATCGAAGTCGTAGCCGCTGATTATCGCGAAGGCGGACAGTCGGCAATTTCGTTTCGTAAATGGAAACACCATCGAATTCTGAGTCAATTTGGTTTTCAATTGTCCCCGGCACTTTGACCATTCGATAGTTTTGCCCGCCGTCGATGGAAACACGCCAATCAGTTAGCGTCCCATCGTCCGCGGGCGACAACTGCGAGTTCAATAAGACGAACGCACCACACAAGAATGCTGCAAGCCTAAAAAGCATTTGAATTTTACCAGAAGGGCCATATCGATAACGAGCTACAGGTGACGATTATAGGCGACACGTGTGTTGAATACTGGTTGATCCGCGATTGTCCCGAAATAACGTATTCGACAACGTCAATGCGGTATAAGTTTTATGGGGTCTGCATCGGGCATGACGCCATAGAGGCTGGATTGAGAACACAATATGCCGGGAGGATCGGCTGCAAAGTGCTCACTTTTATCGCGGTTAGCCTGGGGCTCCGGCTAACGGACAAACATTTTCGCGCCAGTGTAGTTTTGCAACTCTTACCCACTGACGGTTTCGGAGCGAACTAGAATTGGAGCCCCATCACGAATTGATGCCATTCAACTTGGAATGCACTCCAGTCCTTGATCTTAAGAACGGATTGCAATGTCGCTTCGCCGGTCGGGTCCTCGCTGCTATTCTTCCGGAAGTCGTTGTAGAACTCGTTCAACTTCCCGCTCTCTTGCAAATAGTAACAAAGATAACGAGCCTGCGCGTAATTCGTGCCCGGATCGTCGTCATAAAATCCTCGCCGATCCGTTTGCAACAACTGACTGAAGGGCGGAACGTTATTTTTTTCGATCGCTTGTTGCAATCCACGCAAACGCCAATTCGTTAGCCCAACGATTTTTCCATTCCGCGTTGAAGATTGTTCATAGAGCGAGGCCAATCCTTCATTGAACCAACTGGGGCACGCAGGAAAATCCGCTGCAATAAATGGATGCACGATTTCATGGACCAGAGTTCCGCCTCCAGTGCTGATGTTCATGATCAACGCTCGTTCAGTACTGGAATAGAAACCGAATGGCGTATGCGGTTTGATGTCAAAGAACTCTTGGCAGTGTTTTTCATAGCTCGTTTTATCCTTGAAAAGCCAAACCGTAATCACATGATTTGGTTCGCGAGTGAAATACTCTTCCTTCAGCCGGTCGACTGCCCACCGCACCGTCGCTTCGGAACGTTGTTCAACGGTCTCGCGATCTTCATCGCCTACGACCACAAATGGCGCTTCGACGACTGCATGGAATCCACGTAGGTCGTGGGCTTTTCTCAATTGTTCGAGGTGAACGTCATAGTCCAATCCGACGGGATGTGGCTTAACTTCCGAGCTTGTCTGCGTATCGTCGCTGCGGTTCGGTGGTTCAACGGCTTGCTCGTTAGGACGAATACGTTGTGCGTCAGAACGACTACAGCTAGCCGCCAGCGAACATCCCAACATCATCAGCCAAATGCCGCTCCAAAGTGCTCTCGAAATCTTTGAACTTGGCTTTAGCCCCTGATTCTTCCATCGCATGTCAACCTCATTTCCGCACCAAATTGATTTGTACCGACTATTTTGTCGAATACGGACTAGATTCGGAACAACAATTTCTTTACTGTCTGGCCGCCACGAAAATCCTAGTCGCTATGTCCCCAAGGCGAGGCCTGGTCCTAAGTATTCGCGTGGCACGGGCAATGCTATCTCACTGGCAATGCCCATCAACAACTGGGTGGTCTCGAAAACAACGATGCCAATCAGACGCTTTGAATAGCATTTTGATTCCGCAAGGAGGCGGGGCAAATGATAAAAAAACTCAAATACAAGTGGCTCGTCGTTCCTGGGATTCTCTTGGCCTTGGCCTATTTTGGGCTGATCCCATACAGCATGGTTACAAGTTGGTTGGGTTTCCCAACTCAAAAAACCACACAGGTCGCGGACTCGCAAACGACTGATCCTACAGCGTCTGAACATAACCCACCCATCGTTGCGAACAATTTTCCGCCATTCAATTCGGGTGTACAGACACCACCTGAAACGAAATCGCAAGTTCAGCTGGCTGGCGGTCAAACACCCAGCCAACAAAAAACAGGCGGATTCGATCAGTTTAAAGCGTCGTCCACCCCTGCTCATCAAAATGATGGCCTTGGGAACTATACGATTCCAATTGTTTCGAACCCAACTAACGACGGCCTAAATAGCACATCCGTTGCTCAGACCAGTTTTGCAAAGGCAGCTACCGATGTTGTTCAAGATGATCGCACGCTCACGATTGGGACTTTCAATATCCAAGTCTTCGGTACGGCCAAATTGGGAAACTCATCGGTGATGAATATCCTTGTGAGTATTGGGCTGCGTTTTGACCTCTTGGTCATCCAAGAAATTCGTTCGCAAGACGACGTAGTTGGCAACTTTGTTCAGATGATGAACGATGCTGGGTTCAACTACAAATATTACTTAGGCCCCCGACAAGGCTACTCGGTCAGCAAGGAGCAATACGCATTTATTTATGATGCCGACAAATTAAGAATGATCGATAACCCCTTCGTTCCGGCCACACAAGAAATGGCTCGTCCGCCGCTCGTTGGACGATTCCAATCTACGGAGGCCGAAGTGCAACCGTTTACCTTTTGCGTCGCCACCGTGCATACCGACCCCGACACTCTCGACCTCAAACGAGAGCTTCGAGCCATTTCAGATCTTATGCCTACAATTCGGAGTCAATATCCAACGGAAGACGACTTCATCATCCTGGGCGATTTCAATGCCCCCACGGACTACATTGACCTTTATAAGGTCCAAACGAACCCGACCTACATCGTGCAGGAAAATTGGGTCACGAACACTCGCGAGAACAAAAATTACGACAACATCATTTTCGACAGCAAAACGACGACCGAATATGTTGGCCGTTCTGGCGTTTTTAACTTTCGTCGCGAGTACGAACTGCAACTAGACGACGCCCTATTGGTTTCCGACCATTATCCTGTTTGGGCCATGTTTTCAATCTTTGAAAAGCCAGATTCGGCACTCGCCAACCAGCCCGCAGGCGATTTCCGACGTTGAACTGAGAGACTTGCTTCAAAATCCTCCTCTTTACACCGCCCTTCAATTGTTAGTCCACATACTTTAGCTTCCTCGAGCGTCCCTTGATTCATGGAGCAAAATCCGTGATTTCATAGCATTTCGGCCACGATCCTGCTTTTGAAAATCGGGAGCTGCTATTTATCCGGCCCAAATGTTAACCTGGTGTAAATAGTCACACGGGGTTATTCTGGCTGTTTTTTCCGAAAAAGGCTGACTATATGATTTACACAGGTATTTCTGGTGTTTACGATGACGTGGTTAGTCTTTGAAATCGTTTAAATTTTTTCGCACTCCATTTTTCTTTTCAACCGGAGGATACCTAATGGTTCGACCAAATAATTCCAAATCGAAATTTGGGAAAAAGCCAAAGAGAATGCGCCGCGATTCTCGTTCACCGAGCTACGAGACATTGGAAGCTCGCAATATGCTTGCTGCCGATTTGCAACTTGAGTGGGCAGAAGCAATGTCGTTGAACGAACTGCAAAAAAATGCAGTTCATCGTATGGGTACCGAAATGATCGACACCAGTGTCGACATCAAATCGGACTATTTCTATGAGGTTGATGGTCAACAGCAGGGAATGGTGATTTTATCTGATCGAATCGCATTGAGTCGAAACTCGACTGTGCTATCGAGCACAGAATCGCTTGAGCTTGAGAAGTATGGCTTGACATTTAGCCGCCCATTGGTGGGTTCAGACTATGCCGTTTATACAAGCACCGCAGCGATAGATCAATCATTTATCAACCTCGTGGTTGACAGTGGTTGGGCCAACGATGCTGTTCCAGTTTTTGGAATGGTAGAGACCCAATCAGAAGCAGCCCTATTGAACGAAGTAATTGTTCGCCTGCCTGACGGCCAAGATGCAGCAAACTTTTTTGATGACGCGAAATTCACTAGCTATCGTCCTTTGGCAGGAACCCCGGATCAATTCATTGCTACCTTGAGCGCCGGTAATGGCACAAGAGCTTTGGACGTAATCAATGAGTTGGGTCATGATTCCAGAGTCGTTTGGACTGCTCCAAACTTCCACCAAGCATGGCAAAAGCACTACATTCCGAATGATCCACTTTTTGTCAATCAGTGGACAATGCACAACACGGGAGCGCTGAGCGCGGCACTTCCAAGTCTTGCGGATACCGATGTTGACCTTCCAGAAGCTTGGGACGTTAACCAAGGTGGCAGTTCAAACATTATTGTTGGCGTCTTAGATGACGGCGTCGATATTGCTCACGCAGATTTGAATGTTTATGTTGGCGACGCTAATGCTGTAACGGACACGAACGGCAATGGATGGTTGGGTGATATTAACGGTTGGAATTTCGTTGCCAACAACAGCACGATTAATCACACCAATGCGAGTGATGGACATGGTACGGCAACGGCAGGTATTGCAACGGCACACGGTGATAATGCAGTTGGCGTAGCTGGCGCTGCCTATAAATCGAGAAGCCTTTCGGCAAAAATGTTCGAAGGCGCTGGCGTTGCGACGGAAGCCGGAATTGCGTCTGCGATGTACTATTTGGCCGGACGAACATTTGACGGTTTAGGCCAATGGGATGCTGCTGACGTAATTAGCCATTCATGGGGCGGTGGCGGAGTAAGTGCTGCAATCAATGCCGCTTTGACTTGGACCACGTTCAGCGCCAAAGGCGGGCAAGGGATTCCAACTTTCTTTTCGTCGGGTAATGCGGGTGGCTTGATTGGTAATCCAGCAAACCAAGCTCTGACAAATCCAGGCATCTCGGTTGTTGGTTCCATTACCAACACAGGCGAACTTAGTTCGTATCACAACGTTGGCGACTTACTGGATTTTCTGACACCTAGCAACAACTTTGACCCAGTAAACTATTTGGCGGTTGAGACAACTGACCGTTCAAGTACCGATGGCTACAATGGGTCGCCGTTTTCGGCGGGTGACTACACGGGTGTTGGTACGACAGGATTTGGCGGAACATCTGCTGCGGCTCCGTTAGCTGCAGGTATTGCCGCCTTGGCATTGGCTGAAGCTGATGCTCAAAGCGTGACCATTAATGGTTCCGACATGCGAGCCTTGATGCGAAACAACACGAAACTTCGTGCCAATGTTGAATACGACGGAACGACTGGCCATAACTTCTTTGCAGGCTATGGTTTAGTCAATGCAGGTTCTTTGCTTGACGGCATCGGCCGCGCAAAAATTTCTGTAACCACGACAACGGAAGAAGTTTTCAACAGTGAGACGGTAACTTTCCCGGATACCTTCCTTTCGCAAAACCAAGATTTCACATTCCGAATTCGGAACGAAGGTACATCACAATTGGACTTGAGTTCAATTTCGATTACGGGCACCGACTTCACAGTGATTCAAGCTGCTGGCGATGTTAACTTGGCGTTGGGCGAATCGACAAACATTGTTGTCCGATTTGCGCCAACGGCTGTCGGCTTGCGAACGGGAACTCTAACGATTGCTTCCAATGACAGTGCATTGCCATCTGTTGCGATCAATCTTGAGGGCACCGCTCTCGCCCCAAATGCTGCTGGCTTTGCGTTCGAAGATCGCGATGGCGACGGAGTATTTGACGCCGGTGAGAATGCTCTTGCTAACCAATTTGTGTATTTGGACACAAATGCGAGTAACACCTTCGATAATAACTTATTTGGGACCTTCACTTCGAATCCGTTGTTGGGAATTCCAGACAATACAGTTGTAACCGACACACAGGTTGTAGCTGGCGTGACTGACTTTATTACCGATATCAATGTCACAGTAAACATTACGCACACTTGGGATAGTGACATGGGCATTGCCCTGATCGCACCTAATGGCGATTCGTCGGTATTGTTCTTCCGTCGTGGTGGTTCCGGCGACAACTTGGTTGGCACCATCTTTGATGATCAAGCCGCCACTTCGATTGCAGCTGGAGTTGCTCCATTTACTGGTAGTTTCACGCCAGAAGAACCACTTTCCATTTTCAATGGAATGTCAGCAGCCGAAGCCAATGGCGGATGGACTCTATTAATCCAAGACTTCGCAGGCGGTGATACCGGAACGTTGAATGACTGGTCGATCCAAATTTCGACGGGTGAGCAATCCACATCGACCGATGCTGCTGGTTTCTATGTGTTTGGTGGGTTAGCGAATGGTAGCTACGGAGTCAATATTGTCGAGCCATCCGGTTGGACATCTTCCGGGATAACTTCTTACCCAATCACGATCGCAAGTCCTGGTGATATTAACACAGGACTTAATTTCGGCTTGGGATTAAACAACCGCTACTACGCTCACGTCTTTGATGACCAGGATGGCGATGGCGTCGTGGATGGCGGTGAACTTGGATTAGCCGGTCGAACCATTTTTGAAGACACTAATAACAATGGGGTCTTTGACAGCGGTGTTGGTACTGTTAACACGACTGGTACTCCTGGAACAATCATTTCTGATAACGCAACAGTCGATACGACATTTGCGGTTTCGGGAGTTACTGGAAGCATCACCGACGT
>JAHEAM010000623.1 GCA_024642765.1 Planctomycetaceae bacterium | reverse complement strand
ACCTGGCACGCGCTTTGGTTCACGATCCACCGGTAATGATTATGGACGAACCCACTCTAGGCTTGGATGTTGTCGGTAGCCAAATCATTTTCGAGTACATCGACTTGTTGAAAAGTCGAGGAAAGTCAATTATTCTTTGCACGCACCAACTGGACCAAGCGGAACGTGTTTGCGATCGTTTCGGTTTGTTGTTCAACAGCCGAATGGTCGATATTGGGACGCTGCAGGAACTCTCAGCTCGGTTTGGCAAATCGAGCTTGATGGACCTCTTTGTCGAATTGATTCGCTCCACCAAAAATGGCGGTGAGAAGTTACTCTCCGCAAAAATCTAAAGGAAGCGAATGGAATCTAACGAAAAAAACGAAAAACCTCCTTATACCCATGCTCGGAAAAGCGTTCGCTGGTACAAGCTAATTCAAAAGGAATTTCGCGAAACTCTGCGCGACCGACGCACAATCGTGACATTGATCGCGATGCCGCTGATTGTTTACCCGATCTTGAGCATTGTGTTTAAAACATTATTGCTGTCCAACATATCTGCAACAGATAATGACCAGCCATTAAAATTTCGCTTTTGTATTGCCACGAACTTACAGGCATTTCAAATTGAAGCCTTGTTTTCGGAAGTAGATAAGGCCTGGGGCGCCTTAAACCCCAGCCCACCACCGCGGCAAGAAGCAACTGATTCCACGGATGCGACGCCAGAAACTCGGGGACTTGTCGATGTGCAAGACAACCTCGCCCCATTCGGTGAACACCAATTTAGCTTTTTGCCGCTCGAAGGCTTGAACGTCAACGAAACGATCAAAGGCTGCGATTTGCTGATTCAATTGATTGCGCCTGCCAACAATACTCAAGTGCGCCAACTAAAAACAACCATGTACTTAGCGGATGGTAAGGCGAATTCGATTTTGGCGGCTCGTTATCTGTCCGAACGTTTTCAATCCTTCAATAACACTGTTCTGCAACGTCGACTGGTCACTGTCGAAAAAGAACATGCGGAGGTTCAAGTCGACACATCGTCTCCGATCCGAGTCGACCTGGATGCAGTCACCGTTAACATTCCCAAGAAAAAAACAAATACACTAGCCAGCATCATCCCCTTGATATTGGTATTGATGACGATCACGGGAGCGGTCTACCCTGCGATTGATCTCACTGCGGGCGAACGCGAGCGAGGGACGCTGGAGACTTTGATCGCGGCCCCGATTCCGCGCCGCAAAGTCTTGATTGCGAAGATGCTGGCTGTAATCGCAGTCGCCATTTTGACTGCAACGTTAAATGTGTTTGGCATGGCGGCAACTATTTGGGCGTTTCAACTGGAAAATGTGTTGTTGGGTGACACAGGCCTAAGCTTTGGGATCGTCGCAAAAGTGTTTGGTTTGTTGGCTCTATTCGCTACGTTTTTTAGTGCGATTTTGTTGGTTATCACAAGTTTCGCTCGCAGTTTCAAAGAAGCTCAGGCCTATCTCGTACCAGTTATTCTCTTGTCACTCGGGCCTGGACTGATTACCACGATGCCTGGCCTGAAATTGGAGGGACCACTGGCAGTTTGTCCGATGGTTAATTTGCTGCTTTTGTCGCGGGACGTTTTGGCCAATCAAGTAACATTGTTGCCGGCTGCAGTCGCCGTCTTCTCGACACTTGTATACGTCGCGTTGGCAATTGCCTTAGCAGCGTCGGTTTTCGGCGCCGATTCGATTTTGTATGGCGGGCAAAGCAGTTGGCGAGATCTGATCAGTCGCCCTACAAGCGTTCGACGAATTGCACCACTAAATCTGGCGCTGATGTGTCTACTGCTGCTGTTTCCCATTAATTTTGTTTCGATCGGCTTGCTCGGTCGATTGCCGAACTTCCTCAGTGAAACCGGAAAGATCTCGATCAACATCCAGCTTTTGGCGATGGGCTGTTTTACCGCGTTCGCATTTTTTGTGTTTCCTTCGGTGGTGGCGACACAACAACGCGTTCGACTATCTACGGGATTTGGGTGGCTACGGCCCAAGGCCCTGTATGTCGTTTTGGCCGTGCTATTGGGCCTAAGTACTTGGCCAATTGTTATGGGAATGATCAACGGATGGTACAGTCTGCTTTCGTTAGCATATGGAGCAGACGTAACCCAGGGTTGGCAAGATCGGCTAAGTAAGTTCTGCGAACAACAGGCAAGCAGTTTTCGGGGAGCCAATCCCGTAGTGATCGGACTTTGCCTGTCATTGTTACCTGCGTTTTGCGAAGAGTGGTTTTTCA
>JAHEAM010000622.1 GCA_024642765.1 Planctomycetaceae bacterium | reverse complement strand
GACTCCAAGAACTCAAAATATTAGGCGAAGACGCGTCTTTGGATGCCGCTCGTCTGGAATTGAATGTCGTAGAGGCGGAACTCAAGGCAAGCATTGCGGACTGGCAAGTGGTCGCTTCGACTTCGCAATTGCTCGAGACAATCCGAGAGGGGTACGAAGCCAAGCGTCAACCTGAAACGTTGAAGGAAGCCTCCACCTATTTGGACCAATTGACGGATGGTCATTACACTCGAATTTGGACCCGCCTGGTTGGCGAAGAGTTGTTAGTTGATAACAGTAACGATGAAACCATCACCGTTGACAAACTGAGTCGAGGGACACGCGAAGCAGTCTATTTGAGTCTGCGATTGGCATTGGTCACCGTTTACGCTCGACGCGGTGCTGTGTTGCCGTTAGTGTTGGACGATATTCTTGTGAATTTCGATGCACATCGTATGCAATTGGCTGCGAAATTGTTGGTTGACTTCTCGAAAAATGGCTACCAGATTTTGATGTTTACTTGCCATGACCATATGCGCGATCTGTTTTATTCTTTGGATGCCGATGTGTTGATTTTGCCAAGCCACAAGGATGTCTTCGATCACGATGCACGGCCTGTGCGTTATGAGCCAAGTACCAAGGTCGCGATTCCAATCGTAACCCCCGTAGTATCGCCGCCAGTGGTCGAGGCTGTGCCGCTTGAAAGGCGGGTTGTTGCGGCTGCCGCGCCTCCTGCGATTTCATTCACGACCGAAGGCTACGACTCCGATTTGGCGTTCGAGCTATCTGCGGTTGAATCGGATTGCAAAACCGAACAACGCTTGCGTCACGAATTAGTGTTTGTTAGCGACGATGGGCGGCACGAAATTGACTTGTCTAAAGACAGTTCGATTTGGCGCGACCACAACCGGCAAACTGCCTGAAGCGACAGGTAGGCGTGAAACGAATTGCAGCGATCGTCGGACCAACACCAGAGTTTTTTGTTTGGTCGTTTAAACATTCGTGCTGTTTTCGAATGCCCAGCCGCTTGAGTCCTCCGCATGCCGCGTTTCGGCAACTGCGGGCATTGAAAGAAGCATCGCGAGGTGAACAGGAGAATCGCATCGTCGATGACTTCGTCTTACACCCAAACGCCATGTTACAATCGGATGACGAGTTGCTAGGTTTTTCGCAAACCGAAGTGCTGAATGCCTATGGTGGCCGCAGTCACGTAACGTCGACTTGTGGAGCGTGTCCGGTCAATAGAGCACGGACGTCAAACGGTTGGGCTGAGTGTTTTGGTGTCGTACCGCTGTGGGAAGATGAACGTGAATTGCGCGAATTGGCTTTGAACTGTTCAAAACTCATGGACAAGGAAACCAATTCGGGCCTCCGACATTTCAGGAAAACAGATCCGCATTGGTATTCACTTTTTCTTGCTGGTGAGCTTCACGGCGACGCCTTGAGTCATGCGAATCAAGTCGCTGCGATCATTCAACAGCATCTTGAGGCAACTAATCAATGTTGGCCGGAATTCAATGAATGGCGGATGGCATTGGTATTCGCCAGAAACAACCAGTTGACAATGCAAGTCGAATATTTTCCGCCTGGCGAATCCAATGAAACGGCTTGGTTTGTTCCCGGCCATTGTGGTATTTGCAAGTGCTTGCGTCCAAGAGCCGGTCGTCCTTGTCGTGTTTGCGGCGAACAGGGTTTTTGGGTCGAATCTGCCAAAAAAGGCGTTTTGGGCTTGCGCCCCTATCTGAAATTGCTCCAAGTCGTCGGTCCCGAAACCGTGGCTAAAATTCGACAGATTCTCCAATAGTGCGACAAAAAAACAATCGAACGCCCTTAATCGCCGTGTTTTACGGCATAGACTCACAAGCCGACGCCTATGAAATCGTCCCTGATTGCATAAAATGGGACTGAAATTTCGTGAGGCGCCGCCTCTTTTGTTCACATGTGGATTTTTTGGGAGACCCAAGAATGCGTAAATTGTTTAGCTTAGTCGCTTGTTTGGTTTTGGTTTGTGGAAGCGTTGTTGCTCAAGACAATGCTCAGCCTTCGCCGAGTGACGTTCAAGCAGTTAGTGCAACTGCAGTTCAGCCTGCCGAGGCATCTGTAATTGCTCAAGATTCGACTATCACTTCTGGTGTTGTTCAGCCACCCGCTCCGATGATGATGTCAGCACCATACATGACAGCTCAAGACTGCGGTTGCGGTCAAGTTGCTCCTGCATGCGGTTGCGGTTGTTCAGCTCCTGTAAGCACTGGCTGTGGTTGCGACACAT
>JAHEAM010000621.1 GCA_024642765.1 Planctomycetaceae bacterium | reverse complement strand
AAGTTCTCGAATTGCGATGGTCTTGGCATTGCCATTGGGGGCTAGTGGATCCGAAGTCCAATTGGGACTATTATTCGCCACGTGTTCTAACGGTTTATTCTATACCCTCGGCCGGGCCGAGCGGTTCTCGATAGTGGTGATTGAATTCGATTCGCGTTTGGGCAATGAAACGCGATTTCAACAATGAATAAATAGTCGAGTCGTGAAATATTCCGTTATGAAAATAGTTTTCGACAAAATGGCCTTCCAGGACAAAACCAATTTTTTCCAACAAGGCACGCGATGCAAGGTTTTCCGGATGAGTATTGGCTTCGACACTGTGTAAACCCATGCGATCAAATCCGTAGCTCAGAACAGGCCAGAGGGCTTCGAACATCAGGCCCTTCCGCCAAAAGCCTGGCAGCAGCCTGTAACCAATTTCAGCGCGATAATGCTCCTTGACCCAACGCCAAAAGGAAACGGTTCCGATAGTTTCATTTTGCTCGCGAAGTTCAATGATCCAAAGCACTGAATCTCCGGCATCCATTTTTTTGCAGACGTCCGCAAGCCAGGCTTGCGTTTGCTCAATGTCTTCGTCGAGATCACAATTCAAATACTCGCTGGTGATTGGGTCGGATCGCATTTCAAATAGTTTGCTCACGTCGCGCTCAATCGGTCGGCGTAGAATCAGACGTGGTGTTTCAAGTGTTTGCATAAATTGAGTGTTCGTTGTGCTCATGCAGTATTCAACCAGAACGAATAGTCGAGTGATGGAGGAGTTGCTCCTAACTGACGCAACATATTATTGATTTGAGCGCGATGGTGCGTGCCATGCCCACAAAGCTGTAGAAAAGACTCGATGACCCGAAAACATAGAAAAGGCCCGCCTGCTGACACCTCCACAACGCGTTGGCAGGTATCTTTATCCAAGGTGCTTATGAAGTCATTGCGACCGGCCGAAACTTCAGCGTACATTTCTCCCATTGCGCCTAGGCTTCTAGGCGACTCACCGCGAGGGAACGGTGCTCGATTCTGAAACCAGTTCGCGAACCACCAACGTTCAGCATCGATGATATGCTGGATAGTTTTTCGGATGCTGCCCATTCCCATTAGAAAACTTCGGTCTAAATTTTCGTCGGTCAGCTCACTGAGGGAATCAAAAACTCTCTGGTTCGCCCAGTCGCCAAACGCGAAGTATTTGGAAATACAACCGTTGTCCCACGTTGGAGCCATACCCGGTTCGACGGCGACAGAAAGTCCGTAGTCGCGTAGCGGCTGAAGGCTCTCTTCGGGTTGCTGGCAACTGGGGTACGCCACTTTCCAAAACAGAAAGTCGAGACCACCTGGAACAGTTTGCCCAAAGTCCTTTAAAAAACTAAGTGCCTGAGCGCGATGATAGATCCCATGATTGGCGACGTGCAGCATCAAATCGCCTAGCGAGTGGGAAAACTCATTCTGTTCTGAGTTGCGAAATCGAATCGCTCGCGTGTAATTGGTCGGCGCTTCAAATTCTAGAAGTTGCTTTCGCTCGTTAGACACACGCAGAAGGCCAGCACTAATTTCGGTTAGCGGAGTGCCTTTCGCATCGGCGACAAACGCTCGCCAGGGTTTTGCCTGCCAACGCTCAAGCCAAAGTGACTCCGCTTCCAAAATGTGAAACACCGTGTTTCGTAACGAACCGAAGCCCATCGGGCGAGTTGTGTCGATTTGGTCTTGGGCAAGAAGAGAACTCATCTCGACAATTTTGGCATTCGCCCAGTCATTGTATTGAAACATCTGCTGCAGAATATTTGGTGTTGCCATTTCAACCTTGCCCCCGAATCTCAATTTCAATGAATGCCAGCATTCTAGACTACGGGACATCGTTTACGAAACAAGATTGATGTTGGGCCGTAAGTTCGCACGCGCTATAATCGCAAGCTCAAGAGCAGATTCCAATTTCGCAATCATTCAATACGAGGCCGCCGATGAAACGCGTTTTGATGGCAATCCTTGCCGCGATGTTTTTTCTTGTTTCGGTTTGGTTGGGAAGTGATGAATGGTTGAGGCAGCAGACAAACGGATTTTTCGATCGAACGAAGCGACAAACTACCAACGTCTCAACTCGCTTTACTCAACCAACACCGATGGCGATTGCTCAAGATTTGATGACGCCAGATGCCACGCATGCTCCGTCAATACGAGAACTCCATGTCGGCTCGGGGGAAGCAACCCCCTTGCCCGCCCTCAATGCCCCGCGGCCGGAAGAAATTGAAGCGATTATGCATTTACGCG
>JAHEAM010000157.1 GCA_024642765.1 Planctomycetaceae bacterium | reverse complement strand
TTTTATTTTTGTTATTTTGTTCGAACTATCCACTTCAATTTTTGAGTCTGTTGTATTGCCCGTGTAAGGTGGTGTACGGCGCAGTTGATACAAGGTATTGGATGAATAGAAAACTTTGCCGCCAGAATTAACATCACGAACAACATTCGTGTTTCGCAAGAAGGTCACGCCGGCAAAACCATCCGAGCGAGCTCGCAGGCTGGCCTCATTCAGAGCAGCGCCTACCGTACGCCCCGCCTCACGGATCCCACGGCCTTTCGTTACTGCTCGAATCTGAGGAATCAACAACACGGCCATCACACTCATGATACTGATCACGACGAGCAGTTCGATTAGGGTCATCCCAGTCGGAGTTATTCGTGCTTTGGGCTCAAAGCGAATCGTCATGGTCTTTCTCCGCATCTCGACAAAGTGTTTGTTTTCAATTGCTGTGGTCATGAAATTACTGCATGTTGATCGAGCGAATGTCTATTTCAAACTGCCAAACATCGATCGGCTTGTTGGGGTTGAGAAGCCGATCGGAAAGATCGCCACCAGAAAGAGTCGTCCCGTTTTCGTTAACATCCTCTTCGCCGTTTGATGAGATCACGTTTCTGCGAATCATAAAAAACATCGGATCGCCAAACGCATCGAGTACCTCAAGGCGTCCATCTTTGTCCGTGTCTCCAATCTCACGACCAGATAAAAAGTGATTTCCACGTCGATCACCGTCCCAGGTCGTGTAAAGAATGGCGTATAGCAACTCGGCGCCTTCTGTTAGCGATTCACGCTGCGGTGTCCCTTCGGCCATTGCAGCATCAAACGCGCCGGGGATTGCAAACAGTAGATCGCGCCCTCCGAAAAGTGCATAGTCGAATCCCGATTGACCAACCCCTGTTCCTGGCGGCACGATATCCCCGGGGAAATTATCTCCCGCCGGAGGATTCAAAACTTGTTGCAAAAGCAAGGCACTGCTACTTTGGCCGCGCAAATTAATTTGTGCCACAAAGTTTGGTACCCAAGTTGAATCCCAATATTCGGGATGATCAACTATAGAAGTTGGAATCGGAGGAGAGAGGCTGCGACCTAAATCGTGACCCGTCATTTGGCTGTCGATCGTAAATTGCGACGCTGCTGAAGGAAAACTCGCGAGCTGTTCGTAACAGGTTGGCATTTCCGACAGCACCCACTCCACAACCATTCTATTCTTCAGTGCGGCCAATTGTGATCGATTAGGTATGTGTGGTGTGTAAACATCGGTTGGGCGAAAGGGCAGCGTGCGCGTTTCGTACGATTCTAATTTCGTTTGCAAAACGGTCTTGCATTGTGCGAGGATCGACTCGGTCCGAGCCTTGTAGGAATCTTCGCGTGCGCCGCGGAGCAAACCCAGCGCCAGCAGGCCCATGACGGCCATGATCGTAATGACCATCAGCAATTCGATCAGTGTGAAACCAACCCGTCGACAAGATCCGGTTGGCGCATCGACAGCACACGAACCGAACATGGTTGTTGTCGATTGGTTGAATGTTGTCGGTTGATATTGTGAGCGTCTCATTATTTCTGGCTCTCGTTTATTCATTATTTTTTGCCTGGACAGGATCGTTTTTGCCTCACGATTCGCAATTCCAACGGCGCCTTTGGCCTCCTGTCACTTCAACAATGTTCCCGATTCTTAAAACTAATTTTGCAATAGGCTCAACGGCCCTTGCGCAAAATTCGTTAGGTTGTCGCGTTCAAGACGCACGGCGTCGACTGCAACCGGAGTGGTATTTCCTGACGTGTTGGCAAAGGCCCCATCAACACCAGGCGCGATAAGCTGAAATCGATCGCTCGCAAAATAAACGCCAGGAGTTTGCTGGTATGGCGCAACCAGTACGCTCGGTTCATTTTGAGTCGACGTTCCAAACGCAATTCCATAGTTGGCGGGCAATTTGCTATCAAAGTCAAAATACAGAATGGGTTCGCGGCGCCCTTTTGCGCGGGCTTGGCTATAACCAGCAACCGATCCGTTAATATTCAATCGACTTGAATCAAAATCGAAAACGACCTCTCGTTCAACCAAGCCATTGTTGTAGCCTGTTAAAGGCGATCCCGTTCCACCCGTCAGTGGATATTGTTTGTTCTTCGCGATTCCCGATAGCCAAAATACTAATGAGGTTTCCGGATTGAGACGCGAGCCAACAGCAGTATACCAAGCCGTTAGGTTTGTTGGCGTTTCACCATGGTTTGGCGAAACACGATTCAAAAAGGGAATGAATTCGTTGATTGTGAATCCTGTACAGTCTGGCGGGTAGAATCCATATTTCGTTTTGAAATTTTCAATCGCCGCATCAATTTGGGTCATCTCTTGCTGGATTGCGAATTCGTGGGCTCTGCGCTGAGCAGTCATCACCGCTGGTACCGCAATCGCCGACAGGATCGCAATAATTCCAATCACGATCAACAATTCAACCAGCGTAAACGCCGAACGCATTTCAATGCGACGTCGATTCAAAAGATTTCGTTTCATGGGGCCACTCCCCTCCGTTATAAAAAAGTTTCTCACCTAAGCGTTACGCTCAACCTGCCCGCAGACTTGTGCAGGTCTGTCTATTTCTTACCCGCGCCTGACAAACCAGTAATGATCGACATCAGCGGCAAAAATAAAGCCGCTACGATGAACAACACGACTCCCCCCAAGAAGATAATCATGAGTGGCTCGATCATTTTGATCATACCTTCGGTCAGTGTCTCAACTTCTTCTTCGTAGTAGTCCGCGACTTTGTAGAGCATCACGTCCAACTCACCCGTTTCCTCGCCAACATCGATCATGTTGACGACCAAGTCCTCGACAACAGTTTTTTTGTAATTCAAAAAATACCAAGCAAAGCCGATCATCCCGAGTACGGCAATCGAATACAAAACGTAGAACCAAAAATCCGGCTTGATAAAGAGCACGCCCAACGGTGGCAAGGACATCACCGCAATAAAGAAAAACAGCGTTACGGGATGGAACTTTGGCCGCGATTCAGCCTTCATTGGCTTGGCAATCGTTTCCCCGCCACGAATCGCATCATTCACCTTCAAGAAGATTTTTTCATACATGGCGTTGCCTGATGTTTCGCGCGTGATCGAAAGACCTTCGAGAATTGGCACGCCGCTCGCAATCAAGGCACCCAGCGTTCGTGTCGTCCGCGCCAAGTTAGCCTTCTCAACCAGTTTGCCCATGATTGGTAACTTCAGCAGAAACAAATGCCAACCCATCCGGCCGGCTTTGAAGCGGCAAATCATGACCACGAACAACACCAACACGATCGGAATCAGCGGAAACAAAAACCAGAGATTGACGCAGCGGTTGGAGATCGCCATCAGCAATTCTGTGATTGCTGGCAATTCCATCTGGAAATCGTCAAACATCTTTTTGAATTCTGGAATGATCATAATCATGATGAACGTCAAGATCATCGCCGTGAATAACACGATCATGACTGGATAGATCATCGCACCGATGACTTTTTTCTTGAGCGATGCGGTACGTTCTTTAAATTCAGCCAAGCGCCGCAAAATTAATTCGAGTGAGCCACCTGCCTCGCCAGCCTTGATCATATTCACATAGAGTCGATCAAAAACTCTGGGGGACTTGGCGAGCGCTTCCGACAGTGACGCACCGCCTTGAATTTCATCGCAAACGTCAATCAGGGCGTTTTTGAGCGCGCCTGGCGGTGACTGGTCTTCCAAAATTTGGAGACTTCGCAGAATTGGAAGTCCGGCGTCCTGTAAGATAGAAAGCTGGCGGGTGAAGGTTACGATCTTTTTGCCGCCCGCTCCGCCGATAGCAAAGGTCTTCCTGGCGGAGTTTTTTCCACTGGCTGCCGACACAGCTGACTTTTGAACTGCGATCTTGGTCACGAAATAACCCATCGAGCGAATCGTCGCTTGGGCTTCGTCTTGCGTTTGGGCTTCGATTACGTCGCGAATCTCTTGACCTTGGGGGTCCATCGCTTCGAATTGAAAAGTTGGCATTTTTTTACCTCAAACATGTTGGACGTGCTCTGAAGGCACATCAAGTGTTATTTCAAAACAAGCAGTCCAGAACGTGTTTAGAAACTATAAATATATTGTGTCGAAAAGTCCGAATCGTAAGTCCACTCGGGATTTGGAAGGGATATGGTTGATCAGACCGTATATTAATTCCGCCTGATCCGACACCCACTCCAGCCTGGAACACTATTATTCTTTGGCGCCAGGAGGCTCCAAAGCAAATTTTTGCTCATTTTTTTGTTTATTGTTCCGCGATTCCGATTTTTCAGGGTTTTCCGGAAAAGCGATCGTTTTGAGGCTGGGGGGACCAAGAAGTCTCAGATTGCGATTTTGAAAGTAAACAAGAGGCAGGCAATGAAAGGCCACGCTGATCAGTACGCTCAGTGAAAGCTGACAAACAGCAGCCAAGACGCGGCAACTAACCCATTCATCAAGCCGAGCAGGCTGTCGATTTAGCCATTTTGTTACGCGTCTTGGATTGTTTCGCGAATAACCTCTTCGACGGTCGTTTTGCCTTCGAAGGCAAATTGCATTCCAGCGTCCCGTAGCATACGCATCCCTTTGTTGCGGGCTTTTTCACGCAAATCGTCCGCTGAGGCGTTGTTGAGGATCATATCCCGCAAATCGTCGTCGAGAATCATCAACTCGAACAGCCCGATTCTGCCTTTGTACCCCGTGTTGTGGCAAGTTCCACAGCCGGCTCCACGATAAAACTTTCGATCTCCCATTTGTTCTCGAGTGACCTCAATTTCCATCAAGATTTCATCGGAGGGATCAACTGGTTCGCGGCATTCAGCACAAATCCGCCGAACCAACCGTTGAGCCAAGATAGCTTCAACCGTCGCCGTAATCAAAAACGTCGGTACTCCCATGTCCTTTAGCCGCGTAATGGTACTTGGCGCGTCATTGGTATGGAGCGTGCTAAAAACGGTGTGACCGGTCAGGGAGGCCTGGATGGCGATCTCAGCAGTTTCCAAATCCCGAATTTCTCCCACCAGAATCTTGTCAGGGTCTTGCCGCAATATCGCACGTAAACAACTGGCAAAAGTAACGTCAATATCGTGATCGATCGGAATTTGGACAATTCCATCGATGTCGTATTCAACCGGGTCCTCGGTCGTAATCAGTTTGTCTTCCATCCGATTCATTTCGCTCAAAGCCGAATAGAGCGTGGTCGTTTTCCCCGACCCTGTTGGTCCCGTTACGAGAATGATGCCGTTTGGTTTCTCCATGACCTTTCGGAAACCGGTCATCGTCTCTTCATCCATACCGACATTGCCAAGGTCCAAGCTGACAACGCTTCGGTCAAGTACTCGACATACGACGCTTTCGCCAAACATGGTCGGCAGGACGCTGACCCGCAAGTCAACTGGGTGGCCACCGATCGAAAGCTCGATTCGACCGTCTTGAGGCAGACGTCGCTCGGCAATATCCAAGTTTGCCATGACCTTGATTCGTGAGGTGATTGCAAATGCGAGGTGGCGCGGTGGGGGTACCATTTCGTAAAGCACACCATCGGCCTTGATTCGAATTCGAAACTCTTCTTCAAACGGCTCGAAATGAATGTCCGAAGCGTGATCTTTAATCGCCAACAAGAGCACCATGTTTAGCAATTTTCGAACTGGGGCGCTGTCAACCAACTCGGAAACGTCGCTCAAGTTGATGGGGCCGCCCCCCAGAAGTTTTTCGGATGCGGCCTTGAGTTCATTGTCTTGCTGCAGTTCATTGACAATTTTCTCGATACTCTCGACTTCATCGTTGAAGTACTTGTCGATCAACTTCACGATTTGCGTTTCGGTCGCGACGAGCAAACGGATGTCGTAACCGACAAATGTCCTCAGTTCGTCCTGCATCGAAAGATTTTGTGGATCGCAAGTTGCGAGCGTCAAAACATTGTCTTTCAGGTGCAATGGAATCACGCGGTAGAGTTGGGCCATTGCATTTGAAATGACCGAACGCACATCGTCTGGCGGTACGATGCCTTCAATATCTACAGGCTGCAGTCCGAACTGTTCGGCAAGAGCTTGAACGATCTGATCGTCGGAAACGAGGCCCATTTCCTCGGCGATTTTGCCGATTTTTTGACCAGGATTCTGCTCTTGTTCCTCGACCAACATGTCAAGCTGTTCATCAGTGATGAACCCCAAGTCAACGAGGATTTGCCCCATTCGTCGAACTGCCATGTGTCATCAATCCTGTAAATTTTCTTTTTGGGAGATATTGTTTTTTTGGGTTGGAAACGGCCGCGTTTCTATTCGTCTTCGTCTTCGTTATTGTTGTCTAGATCGAGCATTCCACCTCGTCGGGCTGAAGCGATTTTTCGCGCCAGGGCGTCAGGGTCTTGCGCCTTCGCCAAGACATCATCGGCCTCGACTTTTTCTTCAGCCCAGAGCTTGAATAGGCAGTCGTCCATCAAGAACATGCCGAATTTACCGCCGGTCTGGATAGCCGAGTTGATACGAAACGTTTTGTTTTCGCGAATCAAGTTTGCCACGCCTGGCGTTACGACTAGCGACTCGTATCCGGCAACACGTCCCCCGCCAATTCTTGGCAACAACGTCTGAGCCAAAACGCCGATCAAAGACGTCGAAAGCTGAGTTCGAATTTGATCTTGAAGATTGCCAGGGAACGCATCGATGATCCGGTTGACCGTGCCTTGAGCACTGTTGGTATGCAGCGTTCCGAAAACAATGTGCCCAGTCTCCGCGGCAGTGATCGCCGACTCGATTGTCTCTAAATCGCGCATCTCACCCACCAGAATCACGTCAGGGTCCTGACGCAAGGCGCGCCGAATCGCTTCGGCAAAACTGTGCACGTCGACGTGAACTTCGCGTTGATTGACGGTTGATTTCTTGTGGTGGTGATAGAATTCAATCGGGTCTTCAATCGTGATAATGTGGTGATCCACCCGCTCGTTTATGTAGTTGATCAAGGAGGCTAACGTTGTGCTCTTACCCGAGCCAGTTGGGCCCGTAACCAAAATCAATCCGCGAGGTCGCATACATAGCTTGAGGAATACGTCGGGAACGCCTAATATTTCAGGCGGCAGCATTTCGTTGGGGATTTGGCGCAACACCATCGCGATGTTGCCACGTTGTTTGAAAATCGAAACCCGAAAACGGGCCTTATCACCATAGGCGAAGCCAAAGTCCGAACTGCCTGCCTCTTGGAGCTCGCGTTGGCATCGCTCGGGTGCGATACTCTTCATTAGGCCGACCGTGTCTTCCGCGTCCAAAACCTTGGTGTCGAGCTTCCTTAACCGCCCATGAAGCCGGAAAACTGGCGGTTGCCCGACAGTGATATGAATATCGCTGGCCCCCTGCTTAACGCACGCTTCCAGCAATTTATCGATTAAAACTGTTGCCATCTTTGTTCCTGTCAAACCTCAATGTTGGCGTTAGGTGACCTATTTCGCCAATTTCCTGTTCGTTTTGCTCGTTTTCCTTACAATCCTATTGTTATCAACCCGAATGATTTGTCCAAATTTTGGTTAGCCAAAGAAGTCGCCTTGGCGCAGGAGTTGGTTGAATTTGCCCAAAAACTGGGGGTTGTTAGTCTTGTTCGGTCTTTTTTGCCACGCGATAAACTTCGTCAAACGTCGTGATTCCTTTGAGGACCTTTTTGACGCCATCCGAAAACAGCGTGTCCATCCCGCGTGCAATGGCGTTTCGCCGAAGGTCGGTGGACGACGCATTCTTGAAAATCAGTTCGCGCGTTTTGGAGTCAATCAGCATCAATTCGTAGATGCCAAGTCGTCCCTTGTAGCCAGTTTTTTGACAAGAGTTGCAGCCCTTGCCCTTCATAAAGTTCGCCGACTCCAACTGCTTTTTTGTCAGGCCAACTTCCTTGATAATACTTTCGGTGGGTGTGAATCGAGCCTTGCACTTCGGGCAAATGGTGCGGACCAACCGCTGAGCCAAGATGGCCACAACACTCGATGCAACCAAATAGCTAGGCACTCCCATATCGACCATCCGCGTGACAGCACTGGGCGCATCGTTCGTATGTAGTGTACTGAAAACCAAGTGTCCAGTTAGGCTAGCCTGGATTCCCATGGAAACCGTCTCCGCATCCCGCATTTCACCGACCAGGATGATATTCGGTGCTTGTCGCAACATGGACCGAATAATCCGCGCAAAGTCCAGGCCGATCGAGTGACGAACCTCGACTTGGTTGATCCCAGGAAGATAGTATTCAACTGGA
>JAHEAM010000156.1:4708-8223 GCA_024642765.1 Planctomycetaceae bacterium | reverse complement strand
CCGACTCGAAACTCCTGGACGTAGCTGGAGCCATGCGTTCCTTGCCGGCGCTAACGATCCATTGCAGGCCGAACAATAATGAGTTGCGAGCGACTGGAACGACAGGAAGAAGATACGATTTGGCTCAAAGTACGGAATCGGAAAATACTCAAAACGGTACCTTGAGCGTTGCACCAATGGTTGCACTAGCTGCGGTGGAAGTGGGACAAAAACAGACAATTCCTGACAATTTGACCTTTGATACAAGCGAACCAAAAAGCCATCAAAACCATGAAAAAAACCTGGAAAATCCAGGGTTAAATCGAAAGCGGGCGACCGGACTCGAACCGGCGACATGCAGCTTGGGAAGCTACCACTCTACCAACTGAGTTACGCCCGCAAAAAAACGCCACTTTCGTCAATTCATGAATTCTAGCAGTCAAAAATCTCAGTTTCCAGGTAGGAACCAGTTGAACGCATCGAAAAGCAGTGAAAACAAATCTCGATTGCTTCAGAAATCCCTTGACAGGTAAAGCAACAATGGAGACATCCTTAATTGGACACTGGCATTGTTGTCCTCATTCAAATTCAAAAATTTTCTTCGACCCAATCTGGCTCAACTTCCAACAGCGAACAATAAAACGCAAAATCATTTTGACATTCCGCTTGCTTGGGACCAACACGCAGACCTTGAGTTGCAAGAATCGATTCGGCTTTCTCTAACGAACACCTCTTAGCGACTTGTTTCAAAAAGACTTGGAAGTCACTTGCTTCCAAGGCGGCTTTAAAGCTCGAATATTGTCCAATCATGTGTCCTCGATTATTCTGCAATATTAAGTTTCGGCAGAAGCCGGCCAGGCTTTCGAAGCCCAGTAAACTTGCACACGAACCAGCTAGTATCAAAGCCCGATCGCGATCGGGTATGAGTATCTTCTTTTGCATCAGCATCGCCAATTTTAGGTATGCTGTTAGCTCGGATTCTAGTTGATTTGACATTCTGGGTCCAAGTTATTGAATGGAAAATCAAGCGTCTATACTAGTCTGTTTCTATGTTAGTCTGCACTCCAGTAATTGTTGGCAGCTCGTAGCAGACGGCTTCAGCGGCATTGCGTAGAAACAGGTGATTGTCAATCACGACGGGGTGATTCCAAGTCTTGCCCGCGAGGGCTTTGAGTCGGGCTAGTTCACTTTGCGAATCAGATTTGGCATCCAACAATAGCAGGTCTCCTTTTTCGCTAACCACCAATAACAAATCTGAGTCCGCCAATAAAAGCACTTGGCCTTTGCCATACCGGCCGTCTTTCCATTTCAGGCTGCCGTCGTTGACGTCAATACAAGCAAAGATTTTGTCATCAAAGCCGTAGACGTACCCTTTGTGAACAACGAGGTCATTGAAATCTGGCTTCATGTCGCGCGATGTCCAGAGCTCCTTCGCAGCCAACTTATTGCTGTCTTCAACGAGTTCCACCAAACGGGTCCCGGATCCCAATCCAGTCGGAATCAATAGTTTATTTCCGTCAAAAAATTGTGGTTGAAGCGCTCGGTATCCCGAATGCTTCCATTCATAGTCAAGGGCGACTTTTCCGGTGGCAGGCTCCAGCAATTGAGCGCCCGAATCCGTGAGCATCGCAATCAATGACCTCCCAAACAAGGTTATCATTTGCGGAGAACTGTAAGACATTTCACTTGACGGTGCTGACCACGCCAATTCTCCAGTTGTAAAATCAAAAGCCAAGACGCCTTTGTTGCCTTTGCCACCTGCGTGAACGATGACCGTCCCGTCGACTACTAACGGGGAACATGAAAACCCCCACATCGGTGGTGCCGCACGTTCAGCCACTGCACGCACGTCCTTTTCCCAAACGACTTCGCCATTTTCAGCTGCAAGTTTTACTAATTTCCCCTCTGCTCCCAACGCAACGACAAATCCATCCGAAATCGTTGGGGTGGCGCGCGGACCTAATCCGCCAAGGGACTCGAAAAAACGAGCTTGCACTGTATGAGCCCACACTTCCTTTCCATTTGCAGCGTTGTAGCAGACGATTGCTTCCAACTCGCCACGCTGCTCTTGAGTTACTAAGAAGTTGCCTGCTACCGCAAAGGATGACCAAGCTGGCCCGATTTTGACTCGCCACAGTTCTTTTGGAGGATGCGTTCTCCAATCGGAATCAAACGCCAATCCGTGTTGTGCTCCGTCTCGATTCGGCCCTCGAAATCCAGGCCACTCTGCGTTCCGGAATAGTTCAGTGGAAGGCGCGACGAGCTCTACTGTCGATCCGTTTGAGATATTGCTCCGGCTGGCAAGGAATTGTTCCTCGGGCGATGCATTCCATCGCCAATCAAGCCCAAATGCAAAATCACCCCAAACTCCATCGGTGCGCACAAGTGCCGATACACTCATTGCCAATGCTGCAACGAATAAAGCGATTGCGGTACGCCCAAGAGGAATTCGCCGCGATGCGAGAATGGCACCGATCGCAAATCCTGCAATGCCCATCGGAATCGTCATGACGATGAAGGGAGCTTCGCGCATCGATCGGTCCAATAAAAACGAAACGCCAACAAACAGAACGATCAAAACGAAGAATCCCAGAATGCGTTCTTTCCAAGTCGCTCTGCTAGCGAACAACCACCATAACAGAATGAGCAAACCTGCAAGCATCGGACCAAACGCTGCGATGGCCCAAGTCATTGAGGGACCATTTGGCATCATGTCAGGCACGAAACGTGCCAGAACCATCGACAATAACAAAACGATTGGAATCCAAATGCGCAACTGCCCTGTTGGTTCATGAATTTTCGCATTTTGTTCATTCATTCTTTGCTCCTGTTACTTTTTGAAAGAACGTGACAACCTCAATTCGTAGCCGCTCACGAAAGACTACTTCCCGCTTACTGTTTTTCTACGTTCGTCAGACCCAACCAAACAATTTAATCGCGGATGCCGCCACCATGATGATCAGTAGGCGGTGGATCCAGACGTTGATATTTGGAACTCGCTTGGCAAGCCAAACTCCAATCACTGCACCAAGCATTTGAAAAGTTGCCATCAATAGTCCGAGCGTATAATTTATTTGACCTTGGAATGCGAAGATCAACAGCGCCGGAATACAAATCAACGAGACGATCGCCAGCTTAATCGCATTTGCGTCTTTCAAACTGTAATGTGCGGACAACACTAATCCCGCCAACAGGAAAATACCAATACCGGCTTGGATAAATCCACCATACACGCCTATTCCAAAAAAGATTAGCATGCTCGCCCAACTGCGATTTCGAGTGGCATCGGGTGCCGACTCACGAATCCAACGGTTGGGATTCACAAGCAGCACAACCAGCATGAACCCCATCAGGCCTGCGATCGCCATTTCCATGTGATGCTCGGAGGCCGTCGTGGCGATCATTGCACCGACAACTCCACCGGCAATGCATGGCCAAATCACCAACGTCGAATGGCGAAATGCCTCGGGATTGCTTCGCCGAAAGGCAAAGGCACCTAGGCCGCTCTGCATCAACGCGCCAATACGATTGGTGCC
>JAHEAM010000156.1:0-4698 GCA_024642765.1 Planctomycetaceae bacterium | reverse complement strand
CTGGCAGGCCGAATAGAAGCATGAAAATGGGCAACGTAATCAACGATCCGCTACCGGCCAGAGTGTTGATGACTCCGACCACTGTCCCAACGACGGCCAACATAATCCAACCGTACCAAGTGAGCTCGACACCCAACCACTCGTTCATGAATCCCTACAGCTTTTCGTAAAGTTTTATTGGAGGCATTAGAGTGTATCGATTGATTTCCCAAAAGTGCAGGATGTTTTTGGAAATTCGTTTACTCCCCATTTTCAATTTCTTTCGTGTTACAATGCAGTAATAGAAAACGAATCGTAGTGGGCAATGTCAACAACGCCATTTTACTCGTCTGAGGGGACTACTCATGGGAATTAATCGACGTTCATTTATTAAGGGGTCGGCGGCTTCCGTTTTGGCAATTGGCGCGAGCGGGTTGGCGGCATCTAGCCTTGCTGCAAATCCAAAATCGTACCGACGGATTTTGGGGAGTAACGAGAAGCTGCGAATGGCTGTTATCGGTTTCAACAGCCGGGGACAGTCGCTAATATCGGCAATTCGAAGTTGCCCCGATGCGGAGTTGGTTGCACTCTGCGATGTTGACGAAAAGGTCTTGAATGGATTCGACGAATCAAATAAGGACCTCGCTAGATCAACTCGTTACCAAGACATCCTAGACGCTAAAGACATCGATGGGGTCGCATCTGCAACCCCGAACCATTGGCACACATTGATCGCTATGCTCAGTTGCCAAGCCGGTAAGCATGTCTATATTGAAAAACCAATTTCACACAACATGCACGAAAGTCGGCAAGTCGTTAAGGCTGCTCGCAAATTCAATCGAATCGTGCAATGTGGTTTTCAAAACCGATCCGATAGCGGCCTGATCGATTTTTACAGACGCCTACACTCAGGCGATTTCGGAGCCGTTCAATTTGTCCATGCAACCTGTCACCGACAACGTGATACGATTGGGAAATTAGACAAGCCGTTGGTGCCACCTGCAAGTGTTGATTACGACCGTTGGCTTGGTCCGGCAATTGATATGCCGCTGATGCGGCCCAAATTCCATTACGATTGGCATTGGGATTTCAATACCGGCAACGGAGATGTCGGTAACCAAGGCCCACACGAATGGGACTTAATGAATTGGGCGCTGGGAAATAGCGGGAAATTACCCAGTCGCATGGTGGCTGCGGGCAATCGTTTTGGCTGGGACGATGCCGGGAATACTCCGAACGTGATGGCCTGCTTCGGTGAGCTGAATGGCATTCCTTTCTGCTTCGAAGTGATGGATTTAAAAGTGGCTGTACCGCCACCGAAGAATACGGGAGTTGGAGTTGTTGTCTATACCGATAAAGGTTACTTCGCCGGTGGGCGCGGAGGCGGAACCTTTTTCGGAAGCGATGGGACGAAAGAGAAATTCACTCGCGACGAATCGCAAAAGAACCAAGACGGGACGAATATTCACTTTCAGAATTTTGTCGGCGCTGTTGCTGCTGGCGATTTCAATCTGCTTGCGTGCGACTGCGCGATTGCGGCCAATAGTTCTGCAATGGCGCATATGGCAAACATTTCGTATCGATTGGGCGCTGAGGCGTCGATGGACGAATTAAAAAAGGCCTTTGGTGCGCGGCCTGAGAGTTCCGAAATGATAGAGCGTTTGTCGCAGGCGCCCAAAAAGTTTAACGCCGAATCCAATGAAAAATGGGTTCTTGGTCCTGATTTAAATTTCGATATTGAATCCCACGAATTTCGCGGCACGCTTGCGTCACAAGCTAACGAAGCCATGACACGCGACTACCGTGCTGGCTACGAACTACCTGACGTCGAGTAGGCAAAAACTCTGGTGCTGAAGACTTGCGGAACAAATGCAGGCGACTGTTGTGCAATAGTCACTGTCGCGTCATGAACACTCTGACAGCATGTCGGAATTGAGGTTAGACATCGTTAGCGAGTTGCAATCTCGAATCGACGGTTGTAAATCGTTTGCAGCTTGAAATCAGCGAAAGATTTCAAATTCGAATTCTCAAATCTTGGTACACTCTCGAATCAGAGAAATACCAGTGTGTGTTGATTTGCTCTAAGCTGGTCAAAAAAAGCTCAGCCATTTTTAGAAAATTGGCTGAGCAAGTGGTTTAGTTCGCGGTGAGCGGCGAGTCCATGATTTATATAGTTGTATCGGGAGGACAACCGTTAAACGAACGCCCTTTCCGAATCATCGTATGAACGACGATCACTCGAATGCCATAGTGGCAATCCGCTCTTCGCCCTCTCCGCCAAAATAGCGACCTTCTCAAGTGAACCAGGCAACGCGTGTGTCTTGTCAAACTCATTCTCCGAAACTTCATCTGGTTCGAAGTCCCATTGACCGTTTCGAATCGCATCCAAAACTGAATCTTGCACGACTATTTTCCTTCATAGACCACAATAAATTGAAATAGCATCCTGTTACGAAGCAGTGGTCCATCCATGACAAACCCCAAACGCTAGCGTCTGAGTGCCGTCAATATGAAGGTTGCCTAATCAAAAGTCAAGTTTTTTCGAAAACAAATTTTTTGCCGGAATTCAGAGTTTTCGAGATGGGGAGTTGACAAATCCAATTTGCAATTCATGAACTGAAATATGCCGGATTTCCAATTCGAATTTTCAATGAAATTTGAGAGAAAAACGTATCGAGTCAGTGCTGATCAAAATCTGGATCTTGTTTGATTATCCACGCAAGCCAGTACGATTCACCACGATAATAGACAGGGTTCGTGTCGACTGAAAACGTGTAACACCCCTCGAAAAACCAATTTATCTATCGACTGCAGGCCATTTTTTTTGATGCTACAAAAAGCCGCCCCCAAGGCCAAACCGGGGATCATTCCGCCACTTCCCGAAGTCGCCGTTCGCTTGTCGCAGGAGTGTCAGCAAGAGACTCCCAGCGTCGACACGGTGATTCGATTGATCGAGTCGGACGTAGCCTTGACGACAAAAGTCATGGAGGTCTCCAACAGCGCCTTGTTTGGTTACTCAAGAAAAATCAACAGCATACCCCGGGCTGCCATTGTGCTGGGACTTCGATCCATCAGTACGATTGCGATGGCTGCTGCTGCTCAACCGGTATTTTCTGGCAGTGGTGGGGCTTGTCCGGTACGGAAAAGGCTACACAAACATTCACTGGCGTGTGCGGTTGTAAGTCGAATAATTGCGGAAGAAACAAAAACCGTTGATCCCAATTCAGCATTTCTTTCGGGGTTGTTGCATGATCTTGGCAAACTTTCCTTCATTCTTAGCTCCGATACGAGCTACGCCAATCGACTTGCCAGTGCCGATCAGCAACCCAGTTTAGACGAAGAACAAATGAGCTTTGGCCTTTGTCACGCGCAGGCCGGTGCGCATTACATTCGGAAGATGAATCTGCCGTTTGATGTTTCTCAAGGCATTGCCGACCACCATTCCAGCATTCATGCCGAGCAACCACAGTTAGTGCAGCTATCTGGCGTGGTGGCGTTGGCCAATCACCTCAGTAAAATCTGGTTCGAGGGAGCAAAACCAAACAACGAGCAGCTCGAACCGTTTTTGAAATTGGAGTCTTTTGCAAAAGCCAGTTTCGATGCACTGCGGTGCCTGTCATGAAGCATCCACAGCGTAGTTCCCCTCACGTCGTGAGCTTAATGGATCGAATGCGTTGGTGCTTCGTTGGCTTGGCAGCGCTCTTTCTTTGCGGAATCATTGGGTATGTGTTTATCGAACACTGGACGCTCAGCGACAGTGTTTTCATGACAGCGATCACGATGTCGACGGTTGGCTATGGAGAGATACAGCCTCTGAGTGAAGCGGGGCGTTTCTTCACAAGTGCATTGATCTTTCTTTCTCTGATTGGCGTTGCCTGCACAACGGCTTGCATAACGACTGCATTGGTCAGCGGCGAAATTTCTGGTTCGTTCATTTCAGCGAGGGTTCGAAAGATGGCAAGGGCGTTTTCGCAGCATACAATTATCTTCGGTAGTACGGTAATGACTGAAGTATTGATGGTCCGGTTGTTGCAAGACGACGGCGCGTTTGTCGTTGTCGAAGAAGACCATCATAAAGTGCTCGAGCTGCGCCAACGATTTCCCGAAGCGGTCGTATTAGAGGCTTCGCCTCGTGACGAAATGGCCTTATTCGATGCGGGTTTGTTGAAGGCTCGTAGTGTTGTGGCTGGTTTGGAGTCGGATTTTGATAACCTGTTGATCGCGATGACTGTCAAAGAGATATTGCCCAATATTCAAGTCGTCGCTCGGGCGAACGATCCTAAGGTCGCGAGTCGAATGCACAAAATCGGCGTCGATAAAGTCATCTGTCCTTTTCAACTTTCCGGTGAATACATCGCCGACTTACTTTCTGGGGCTGTCGAAGGCGAAAACATCCCTAATGAGTTTGTTCATTAAAAACTCTTGCTAAACTCTCGGTGTTGCGGGTCTACTCGGAGAGTAGTCCATTAATGCAATTGCAGTAGGCGTGCCCCTCGCAGGCGAGTATTTTTTTGCCGCGAGAAAATCCAATCACAATCAATTTTGGCAAAAACTCTTTCGTGATGTGGTTATCTCCCCTAATTCTAATGCGGGCAGATCGCAAATTTGTCGACTTACCTGCAGCGCAAGGGGCCAGTTGAGAACCATTAGGGCGGCCCAAAGGTTGAGTATTGGCTTTTAGGTGAATCCTCTTGAATCTCGCCTTTACGGAATCGTTGT
>JAHEAM010000620.1 GCA_024642765.1 Planctomycetaceae bacterium | reverse complement strand
GTGTTTTTCATTTGTCGAAACGACGGGATTGTTTTACGGATTGAAGTTGCTGGGGCGAACTGTCGGCCGGAATCCTAAATCGGTCGGTTTCCAATTGGGTGGATTGTGCGATGATGATCGTCTTCAGCTCCGCCCTACTTTGCGAGGATTGAAACCGCAAGGTATCACCGCCCCGAGGCAGGTGGATATGGCAGAAGGAATGTTGCGAAACCTGGGCCTCACCAAAAATTTTTCGCAACTGGTCGTATTCTGTGGGCATGCGTGTCAAACGGAAAACAATCCGCTGGCCGCTGGCTTGGATTGCGGCGCGTGTGGTGGTCACTCCGGCGAGCCAAACGCGCGATTCGCCGCGATGCTATTGAATCAGCCGCATATCCGAAGAGCCTTGGCAGATCGCGGAATTCAGATCCCAGCGAACACTCACTTCCTGGGTGCGTTGCACAACACGACGACGGACTTGATTGAGTTCTTCGATGTCGACGAAGTCCCAGCAGCAAATCACGCAGCCTTCCGTGAGTTAAAACAAATATGCGCCACGGCAAGTAGCCAAACACAAATCGAGCGTTTACCAAGCCTGGCTAGTAAGTCCGTTGCTGAACTACTCAAACGAGCATTCGATTGGTCGGAAGTCCGGCCGGAATGGGGCCTGGCTGGCAACGCTGCCTTCGTTGTCGCGCCGCGAGCGGTTACCAAAAACGCAAACTTGAACGCCAGGTGTTTCCTACACAGTTACGATTACACCCAAGACGCGCAGGGAAGTGTGCTGGAAACCATCATGACGGCTCCGATGATCGTTGCGCACTGGATCAACATGCAATACTACGCTTCGACCGTCGACAACCAAAATTTCGGCAGCGGAACGAAAACGGTTCATAATGTCGTCGGAAGATTTGGGATTTTGTCGGGCAATGGCGGCGATCTGATGACCGGTCTTCCCTGGCAATCGCTGCACACAGGCTACACGCACCAACACCAGCCCATGCGTTTACAAGTCGTCATCGCGGCTCCACGAAAAATGATCGAATTGGTGATTGCCAAACATGAATTGGTGGAGAACCTGGTAACCGGTAGCTGGTTGCACTTAATTGCCATCGAAAATACGGACGTTTACCGCTACACGGAACTGGGGAATTGGGAGCTGATGGAAAACATCTGCCAGGTCCCTATGGTTGCAACTTGAGGCGGCATCAACCGCGGGCCGTAATTCGTTTTACGATCATTTTTGTCCATACCTGGGCGAAGTATTTTTCTCGCTAAATTTTCGACAACAACTTTTTGGCAGATTGTTAGGCCTTGCTCATGAAGACCATTCCATTTTCAGAACTCAGTGCAACCCACAGAGTCCCGCGCTCACCCCATCTGCAGCGATTGGAAGCGGAGAGTATTCACATTCTGCGCGAAGTCGCTGCGGAGTTTGACAATCCGGCGATGCTGTACTCAATCGGCAAGGACTCGTCGGTGATCTTGCATCTGGCTCGAAAGGCCTTCTTTCCGGGTAAGCCCCCGTTTCCATTGTTGCATATCGATTCGACTTGGGAGTTTCGCGAGATGATCGAGTTTCGCGAACAATACGCTCGAAAGGAACTCGGATTGGAGGTGATCGCCTACATCAACGAGCAGGGCGTTCGGGATGGCATCAACCCGTTCGATCATGGTCGAATCTATACGGAAGTAATGCGAACTCAACCGCTCAAGAGATCGTTGACGGAATATAAATTTGATGCCGCCATCGGTGGTGGGCGTCGTGACGAGGAGAAGTCACGAGCCAAAGAGCGTATTTTTTCGTTTCGGGACCGAAACCACCGCTGGGATCCGCGCAATCAGCGACCAGAACTGTGGAGCGTATTCAACACTTGGAAACATACGGGAGAAAGTCTACGAGTTTTCCCTTTGTCGAATTGGACAGAGCTAGATGTTTGGCAGTACATTTTACAAGAGAAAATTCCAATCGTACCGCTGTACTTAGCCAAGCTGCGACCTGTCGTGCGCCGTGGTGAAGATTTAATCGTCGTCGACGATGCACGGATGCGTTTAGCACCTGGCGAACAACCACAAATGATGAAAGTCCGTTTTCGCACTCTCGGGTGTTTCCCAGTGACGGGAGCCGTCGTATCGGATGCGGAAACCATCGAAGACATTGTCTGCGAAATGTTGACCACGCGGGTCTCCGAACGCCAAGGTCGTGCGATCGACCGTGACGAAGCCGCCGCAATGGAACGCAAAAAACGGGACGGGTATTTCTAGGAACGCATTTACTATTTCGG
>JAHEAM010000619.1 GCA_024642765.1 Planctomycetaceae bacterium | reverse complement strand
CGATCTTGGACATTGTCCGTCGCGAGGAGCCGACGCACATTGCGGCCGCCTTTGATACGTCGGAGCCCACCGCCCGGCACCTTGAATTCGAGCAGTACAAAGCGCAACGCGAAGCCATGCCGGAAGACATTGCGGCTCAGCTGCCTTACATCGACCGCCTACTAGACGCCTTTAACATTCCCTCGATTCGACTTCCGGGGTACGAAGCCGACGACATCATCGGGACCTTAGCTCACGAAGCGGATGCAGAGGGATTCCTAACGTTGATGGTCACACCCGATAAAGATTACGATCAATTGGTAACGGATCACATCCTGGTCATGAAGCCTGGACGCAAGGGAGCCGAAGTCGAAGTGTTCGGTGTTCCCGAAGTGTTGGCCAAATGGGAGGTAGAACGCGTTGAACAAGTCATCGACGTGTTAGGGCTGATGGGAGATTCTAGCGACAATATTCCGGGTATTCCCGGTATCGGCCCGAAGACGGCGCAGAAGTTGATAGCCCAGTATGGTTCGCTCGAGAACTTGCTCAAACACAGCCACGAACTCAAGGGTAAGCAACGCGAACGCGTCGAACAGAACGTGGAACAGGCCCGGCTATCGAAACGCCTGGTCACAATACAGCTCGACGTCCCGCACTCGCTTGATATCCATTCGTTCACATGGACTGGCTACGATGCAAAAAAGCTCAAGCAGTTGCTCAGCGAGCTCGAGTTTGACACGCTTGGCAAACGCTTGTTTGGTAAATCGTTTTCATCCGCTCCGTCCCGGGCAACAGTCGTCCGCGAAAAACGCGAGAAAGAAATTCAGTCATCGCTGTTTGATGGATTGTCGGATGAATTAACCATTCGCGATATCAGCCATAAATATCAAGTCATTCGCACGACGGAAGAGCGGCAACGACTGATCCGTGAACTCAGAAAGCAAAAAGAAATCTGTTTCGATACGGAAACCACGGGACTCGATCCGCGTGTTGCCCTGCCACTCGGCATCGCCTTTTCATTCAAAGAACGCGAAGCGTGTTACGTTGTCTGTCCTCCCGAGCCGTTGCAAGCCCAGGCGGTCCTCGAGGAATTTCGAGCGGTTTTTGAAAATGAGAAGATCGCTAAAGTTGGCCACAATCTCAAATATGATTTGTCGCTATTGAAATGGCATGGTCTCGAGGTCCGCGGGACACTCTTCGATACGATGCTGGCCCATTCGATGAAAGAGCCCGAAATGCGGCATGGGCTCGATTACTTGGCAAAGCTCTATCTCAATTACAAACCGATCTCGATTGAAGAGCTGATCGGTGAAGCGGGCGAAGACCAGTGCAACATGCGCGACGTCCCAATCGAACAAGTCGCCGAGTATGCTGCCGAGGATGCCGATGTGACCCTGCAGGTCGCGCATGTCATTCGCCCTGACATTGATGCGCAGGGCGTGGGGCAAGTATGCTACGAAGTCGAGTGCCCGCTGATACCTGTCTTGGTTGACATGGAATATCAGGGGATCCGCCTTGATGTTCAAGCCCTAGAGGCTTACTCCAAAGTGCTGTCGACCGAGATTGCTCAATTGCAGGCCAGTATTTTTGAGACGGTTGGTCATGAATTCAACATCGACTCGCCGAAGCAACTGGGGGTCGTGCTGTACGAAGAGCTCCAACTGGAAGCCAACCCCAAGAAGACCGCCACAGGGCAATATTCGACACGCGAAACGGAGCTCGAACGACTAGCCAGTCGGCACAAGATCATTGCCGATATTCTCGATTATCGTAATGCGGTCAAACTCAAGAGTGTTTATGCGGATCAACTGCCGACGGCTGTAAACCCAGTCACCGGAAAACTGCACACGCATTACAGTCAAACTTGGACCGCCACCGGCCGCATGCAGTCGAACAACCCGAATTTGCAAACCATTCCCGTCCACAAACAACGCGGTCGTGAAATCCGTGCCGCCTTTGTGCCCCGCGACCATGATTTCCTCATCTTGTCTGCGGACTATTCGCAAGTCGAATTGCGGGTCATGGCCGATTTGAGTGGCGACGAAGCCATGTTGGATGCCTTTCAAAATAATTTGGACATCCATGCGGCGACGGCGGCCAATGTCTATAAGGTCGACCTCGCCGACGTCACCCGAGAAATGCGCGACAAGGCCAAAACCGTCAACTTTGGCATCATCTACGGGATTTCTGCGTTTGGCTTGCAGCAGCGACTGAACATTCCCCGCGCCGAGGCGAATCAGTTGATCGGCAACTACTTCGAGCAATACCCGCGAGTTCGCGAGTACATGGA
>JAHEAM010000155.1 GCA_024642765.1 Planctomycetaceae bacterium | reverse complement strand
GGGCGTTTGCCTGCGTGTTTCGAGCTCCCATGAACATTTAGCAACAAGGGTTCAAGTTCTTCTGCAAAAAACTGGTAGTCGTGAGGACAGCCCAATCGCCCGACTTGGCGGAACTCAAAAAAAGAAATGCCGCAAACTGGACAGCTCTTTCCGTCCAGTTCGCGCAGTTCTTCCGCCGTTTGTTCAAGTTTCAATTGGCCTTGGATAACACCACTCATCTTAGGCGTAGAAACGTCTGTCTCTGGTTGCAAATGGTATTTCGCGCAATCTGCACACAGATGGAGTTCAATTAGGCCGTCGCCCGTCAAATCGGTGATATGAAAGGTCGCAGGCTTTTCGCATTTTTGGCATTTCATAAATCGGTCGCATTCTGCAATTCGGTCGTATTCAGCAAGTGGGTCATTGGTTGACGCATCGCGTATCTTACCATTTTGCCAGCCTTGTTTTTGCACGCGTCATTGCGGCAAACGAAATTCTACCGGTTTTGCCTCGATGCGAGAACCGCAGCATCCATTTTCATTTGTCGCTTGCACCGAATTCGCTACGTTATAAGAAGTTCTTGGACGCAGCCACGAAATCTCTGAATCTGAAGTCGAGATCATGCTTTTTCGCAAAGCAGGTTAGAGCAAACGGATGCTTCGTTGTACAATACATCGATTGCGTTCCCCAGCGGTTGGCGCGGATTCATATTCAATAGTCACTGGTCGATAGTTCAAGATGCCAGCAATTCCTAGCCTTGAAGCTTTTTTGGCAATCAGCCCACAGTATGACGCCGTCCCGGTTTGGCGGCGGTTGTTGGCGGACAGTTTGACACCTGTTTCTGCGTTTCGGCGATTGGATGATGGTGGAACGGCATGCCTATTCGAAAGCGTCGTGGGTGGCGAAAAAATCGGTCGTTACAGTTTCTTGGCAATCGCACCGCACAAATCGATGACGGCAACTCGCGATGAAATCACGTGGCGAACAGGACAAAAGACTTGGAAGGTGCAATCCGCCAATCCCTGGAACGAATTGCGTGAATCATTGGGCGCGGTCTCTGTCGCACCCAGCGACGCCTTGCCACCATTTGTGGGTGGAGCGGTCGGTTACGCGGGCTACGATTCGGTGCGTTACGTTGAAGAACTCCCCAACTCGCCACAAGATGATCGACAACTGCCTGACCTTTCGTTTGCCTTCTATGACCAAATGATCGTCTTCGACCACGTGACGAAAACGATAACAATTATTGCGTTAGCATGGCGAGATCAGCATGAGTCGCCAACGGTTGCTTATGAATATGCCGTTGAGCGTTTGCGCGAAACCGTTGCCAAACTAAACGATCCGAGCCCGAGCCATGACCTCAAAGCCGAAGACGTTGAGGTTGCCGATGGGAATCGACAACCGCTGGAGATTACCGCAAAGACTTCACCGACGGCGTACAAAGATGCCGTTCGTCGCAGCGTGGAATATATTCGGGCAGGTGACATTTTCCAGGTCGTCCTCAGTCAACGCATGGAAACACCGTTACGCACTGATCCGCTCGAAATCTATCGGTCGTTACGCGTATTGAACCCAAGCCCCTTCATGTTTTTCGTGAGAACGGATTCGGCGACTCTGGTTGGCAGTTCACCCGAAATTATGTGCCGAGTCGTCAACCGAAAAATGACCGTGCGGCCCTTGGCAGGGACGCGAAAACGTGGTGTCACGCGCGAGGACGACCTGGGCCTCGAACGACAGTTGCTCGCCGACGAGAAGGAACGGGCTGAACACGTCATGCTCGTCGATCTTGGTCGCAACGACGTCGGGCGTGTCGCCAAATACGGATCCGTCGCAATGCCCGACTTGATGGTTGTCGAACGCTACAGCCATGTGATGCACATTTCATCGACTGTGACTGGCGAGTTGCGTGATGATTGCGACGCATTCGATGCGTTGATGGCCAGTTTGCCGGCTGGTACTGTGAGCGGTGCCCCCAAAGTGCGCGCGATGGAAATCATCGACGAGTTGGAGCCCGTCCGCCGTGGGCCCTACGCGGGGGCCGTCGGCTACATCGACTATTCGAACAACATGGACACGTGTATTGCGCTGCGCACACTCGTGATCACAGACAACAAAATCTATGTCCAAGCGGGCGCTGGGATTGTTGCGGATAGCGACCCTGAGTCGGAGTTCCAAGAAACTTTGAGCAAGGCTCGTGGCCTTCTGCAAGCAATTGAATTGACAAACGCAAGGACCGCACAGACGCGAGCCTAGGCCCGCAACTGCTTTGGTTTTTTTGATTACGTGTGGCTTTTGTTGGAATGAATGACAGCCTAGAATGACGCAAAGGTTGATCCAATGAAAATGTCGTTCATTCAATCGGGAGAAAAAGTCAAGCCGTGAAAGTTCTTTTGGATCAACGCCAATTGCAAGCGGGCGTCGAGGCTCTCGCTTCTGAAATCAGGGCCGTTTATGGACATCGGCCCCTGACCATTATTG
The DNA here is from genome assembly GCA_024642765.1 of Planctomycetaceae bacterium. Classification (GTDB taxonomy): domain Bacteria; phylum Planctomycetota; class Planctomycetia; order Pirellulales; family Pirellulaceae; genus BJ22. The sequence continues at coordinate 5,812 of JAHEAM010000155.1, read as the reverse complement.
GGATCATGACTGGTAGTGTCGTGTTGCTGGCCGACTTGATTCGCAAGCTCGACATGCCTCTGCGAGTTGGTGTTGTTCAAACCTCAAGCTATCGCGGCACCGAGCGTGGTGCCCTCACGATCAATTCGGAAATGATGTTAGACATTACGGATCGCGATGTGATCTTGATCGACGACATTTTTGACACCGGCCAAACGTTGAAGGAAGTCATCACTTTGATGAAAACGCTTGGCCCATCGTCATTGCGATCAGCTGTATTGTTAAAGAAGTCTGGGAGGCAGGAAGTCAAGATCATTCCTGACTTTGTTGCCTTTGATATTCCGGATGAGTTTGTCGTCGGATATGGATTGGACTATAACGACGAATACCGTAACTTGCCATATTTGGCATGCTTAGAATCCGCTGATCTGCAATCGACACACTTTCACTCATGAGCCCATTGCGAATTGCTGTCGTTTGTCGATCCTTCTGGCCTTTGGCTGGTCGAAGTGAATTGGCAATCAGCGGCCTTGTGCAACAACTCCATTTGGCTGGCATTGAGGTTCAAGTTGTGACCAGTCAATGGGACGCCTCTTGGTGCACGCATTTCGAATTTGGCGAAGTGTTAGTGACCCGTATCGCGCGAACGGGTGCCGGCATCTGGTCTAGCAATCGCTATGCGCGCGGACTATGTCGCTGGTTGGCAGCCAAGTGTGAACAATGGGACGCAGTGATCGTAGTTGGCGGATTAGAAGAGCTCGAGGCCGCTATTCGAGCTCGCGACAACGGAGGACCGAAGCGAGTATTTTGCCACTTAGATCAATCGCTCCTCCATCGCCTAAAAAACTTTCCTGGTCAACGCAAAAAGATCTTGAGCGCTTTGGCCACTGCCAACAAACTTGTCCTTGCAGATGCGACGCTTCAATCGGAATTTGAAGCACTGGTTGGCACAAGTTTGCCAATTCAGTGGATTCCAAATGGCGTCGGTTTTCAGCATTTGTTTGACGAAAGCCATGTCCACGACAAACAACGTTTGCGCGCGTCAATGAGCGACATTCACCCCCTGATGGAATTGAATCGACATCACATTGTCGGTGTTCACATGACGGACTTTCGAAATGAGGCGGGCCTGCATTTCCTAGTAGATGTTTGGGCCACTGTGGCACACAAGAACCGAAATGCTCGTTTGTGGCTCATTGGCGACGGTACCCAAGCGCGTGAAGTATGGCGACAAATCAATGATTTGTCATTGGTCGAGCAAGTTGTCATGGCGGGGAATTTTGATAACGATCTTGATGCGTACTTGGTGGGCGACTTTTACGTTCAACCCGAACTGAGGTGTCGAAGCGGCGATGCAATCGCACAAGCCGCAGCCTGCGGACTACCTTCCGTGCATCGGACTATGGACGGCGCACCAGAATGGTTTCGGGCCGAGCAACATGGTTGCGTGGCACCGAATGCGGATATTGGCTCTTTCGTCGAAGTGGTTTCAAGGATGGTCACGGACAGCCCGTTTCGAATCCGCTGTGGCGCTGCCGCTCAAGAAACAATGTTGGCGACGCGATCGTGGAGTGGAATCATTTCAGCCTGGCGAAATCTTGCCTGCGGCTCAAATTCGACCAAGGAAGCCTCTGTTTGTGAATCGTGAACTTGTTTTTGTTATCGATAGTCACGCAAATCACTCCGAAGTGAAGTCTTTGGAGTTGCTGGCCGGCGAATTGCAGAGGAGGAAATGGGGCGTGGCTGTTTGGCACGTTGAGCATGCAGTAAACGTTGCCACAGACAGATTCGATAACCTTGACTTAGAAGTTGTGAGGCATCGGGTTTCAAAATATGACTTGAGAACTTGGTGGCGTTTGAAAAAACAAATATCTGCAATTGATCGCGGCGTAGTAAGTCTTTGGTGTTTGGGTCGAAACGCTTTGGCTGCTGCCAGAAACCTGAAAATCGCTTGCATTGAAACACAGTTTTCGGAATACAAATGCGATCAATTGGGGCGGTGGGGAAATTACTTACCAAATCCAAATCTGTTTGTAGGTGATTCACGCGTACTAGCGCAACATCGGTTTGGAAGCGATTTGCGGAATCAACAAACACTAGTCGTGCCGGGAGTACCTCGCCTGGTCGGGGCGACAGAAGGCGAACGCGTTGAAGTCCGGAAGTCGTTGGGGATCCCGGTGGAATCGAAATTGGTCGTCACTGCCGGCCCGCTAGTCCCGCATAGTGATCTGAAAGACTTGGTTTGGGCGTGTGATTTGATCAAGTGCATTCGCGACGATGTGCATTTGGTTATCTGCGGTCGCGGTCAACAACGAGATGCGTTACACAATTTCGTTCGCTGCACCGAATGCAAAAGCAATGTGCACTTTGAATGCGATTCGGACGCGACTCGCATGATTCGGGCGGCAGATGTTTATTGGTCGTCGGATCGCGACGTTGCTCATCCGCATGGTGTTTTGGAATCGATGGCACTGAGGATTCCAGTTGTGAGCGTGTTGACCTCAACCAACGCCGACTTGATTCGCCACCAACAAACGGCGATGGCGGTCGATCCAGGCCGCCGCGATCAATACGCGCGGTGGACTAAGTTCCTGTTGGAACAACATACTCAGCGCGATCAATTAGTCGATCAAGCCGGAATTTTTGTCGATGCAAACTTTTCGCTCTCGCGAATGGCGGACGAATACGAAGAGCTATTAGGGCGACTTCTTCGTTAACCGAAAAAACATCGCGGTCAACAAACACAATCCTGTGAATACTCCGGCCAGCATCCAACCAATATCTCCATGGTATCGATAAAAAGTGTATCGCCGCGACCCCTTAACCAATTCAACAGCCAAGATCGACTCCCCGCGTCTTGCCCCTTGCTGCACAATTCGGCCGCAGCAATCGATCTCGGCTGAAAAACCAGTATTGGCCGCCACGATCATCGGTCGCCGATTCTCAATTGCGCGAAAAACATTGCATGCCAAATGAAAGTCCAAACAACTCGTCCCAAAAAACCACCCGTCGTCAGTTAGGTTTACGAGGTAGTCGATTCTAGCCCCGCCTATCCCAAATTTTGAATCGTCCCAATAGTCCATTTGCGACCGAATCAAGTGCGGGACTGTCGACTCGAAGCAAATACTGGGCAACATCTCTAACGAGGTGCCTGCGGCGGTATCTATCGGAATAATAACTGGATGTTCTCCAGCGGATAGCCCAGGACCAATCGGAGACAAAGATTCAAAAAAGGGAAACCAACTTAAGAGAGGAATATATTCGCCAAAGGGAACGCAATGAACCTTCAAGTAAGCCCAGCTTGTTTCCGTATTCGGCAAAAGAACTGCTGAATTGAAAAATCGCCGTTTGTCTTTACGGTCGTTTAGTCGATCGGTCCACAAGCCTGCACCTGTCAGCAGTGTAATAACCCCGCTAGCGCCCAACTGGTCATTTCCGGTTGCATAGTCAAAATAGTTGGCATCGAATTCTATTGTCGAGTTGCACTCGATCGGTTGCACATAAGCAGATTCTGGCCAAATGACAAAACCAATCGTTGGGTATTTCCTTCGTGCTTCAATCGTCAGTCGGCGATAGTCCTCGATGCGTTTTCGAATGTAGGCATCTGCCTGTTCCTCTGTCTGCGGGAATTGTGTGTCAACCGAACCCTGGATGATCAAGGTGTTGGGCGTGCTGCTGGGTGCGGTTTCTGGAATCTCTTTGAGTCGAAAGGCGCCGTACCCAATTACAATCGCGAGCGCCACCAGGGCCGATCCGATGGCAAAGCCGGTCGAGGCGAACAGGGGTTGGCGTTTAAGTTGATCAGCCTTGGTCGGCTCCGACTTTTCTTTCTTCTCGACCCGGCGATTCCATACTAATGCGATACTCGCTGAAACGATCGCGATTAAAAAAGATAAACCAAAGGCCCCTAACAAGTCAGCGCACTGAATTACAAGCGGGATACGGTACTGGCTGTGGCTCAACAGCATCATGCCAAAGCTCAATGCGCCTTGGGTGCGAATCCATTCCACACCCACCCAAACGATTGGCACAGCGATATACGCCGGCACTCGAAACGTCCAAACCGCTCGCCGCGCCGCAATCAAAAAAACAAGAAAATAGGTCGCAAGTACTGCACTCATCAACGGCCATCCTACCCACAACCCCGGATGCGGAATCGGAATGAAGTACAGTGTGATCAACCAATACATCCAGGCAGCCATCCAGAACTGCAGGTAGGGACGTCGACCAGTCAACTGCTGATGAAGAACGAGCAAGGTCCAAGGCACCAGAGCGATCCATGCCAAGAAACTCCAGCCTAGCGGCGGCTGACAGGCCCATAATAAGATCGCACCCAATGCGGACAAACCAAAAACGCTACGCGTCAAGCGATCTCGGAGCGTACTCGCTCGTTTTGGAGTCGATAAGTGTTGGGAGTCTGGTGGCGAAGTTGTTGACGAATCAATTGAGTTCATTGAGCGACAAAAAATAGAGGCGATAATTTCCACAATCTTTTGGAAATCATCCCCTTATTTGTCTGTTCAATCAATGCGAATAATCGAAAACTGCGATTGTTCGCGGAGGCCCAATCACTTAGGTGTGGGCGAAAGTGGTTTGTTGGCCACTTCAACCTTTGGATTGGAGCGATCGCGAAAGCGCTCGGGCAACGCGGGTTCGTAAACCAACTCGATCCCAGTTGCGGCGCTCAACGCGTGTCCAAGTTGCGAGACTGAAAACGGCTTGGAAACGACAGCAGCGATTCCAAACTGCCGCTTGACGGTCTCAACTTCGTCCTTCCGCGGAAAGTTCATTACCAACAATTTTGGAACGTTGGAATATTCTTGGTTGATCAGCGTTAAACGTTGCGCAAGGTTTTCATTGTGCGAATCGCAATCAATGCAGATGGCGTCGAGTGGCTCGGGTTCCATTCCATTCCAAACGGATTGTTCCAACCAAACAGAATCAAGGTCAAACGCTCTCAAACCATCGTCGAGCATCATTTTTTGTGTTTCACAGAGGGCGCTAATTCCAATTCGAGGCTGCGGACGCTCTAGGAATTCCAGCGATACGAAACCGGTATGCAATGGATTAGATTTCGCTTGCGATGCGTACTCTATGAGTTGATCGAAACGGCCTTGCCACTGGTGCCAATAGACGGGGATTGTGTTTTGAAGCGGAGTACCAGAGCGTTCTTGCCCTTCACAAAGGCTGCCCAATAGATTGATAATCGGTGCCGAATTCGTTAACGCCGCGATTTGATCGACTAACTTTTGTGACACTGACTCACGTCGATTTTGCGCCAAAATGACGAGGCCAAATTCACGATCAAACTCCTGAAGGCCTTCAAGTCGTTCGCAGGGAATCAACGTTGTTGGTGCGGATAACTGATTGATCAAGTCGGCGAATTCAGTATCCCAAAATTGACCTGTGATCAGAACGTGTTTACTCACAACGAACCTCTAACTGCATTTGAATATGTATGTTTCAATGTATTCAGGGTGTCGATTCAAAGATGTTGTTTAATTTATGTCAGCATTTCTTCAGCCTTAACCAACGCGGCTTTTGCCGCCGCGGCAGAATCGGCATTTCGCAATTCACTCACGACCGTCGGCTGCATAATGGTTCTGCTTAAACGCGTCAGGAGTTTCAAGTGAAACGCATCAGAGTCTGAAGCAATCAAAAAAAATATGTCGGTTAACGCTCCTCTTGGGCCCCCGAAAGGAATCCCGGACGGCGCGATTGCCAATGCTAAAAACGGTTCCAAAAAATTATCGACTTGTGGACGTCGGGAGTGCAAAAGCGCCACACCGTTATCCAGAGCCGTCGAGTTCAGTTGTTCTCGGTTTTGAATTGC